>DXAF01000038.1 GCA_019117185.1 Candidatus Limosilactobacillus intestinipullorum
CGCAAAGTCATCAAGGGAATAGGTTAAGGCCATAAAATAACCAGCCCAAATGCCGGGGGTTATCGCCGGTAACACAACCTGGGAAAAGGCCTGCCAGCGGGTGGCGCCGAGATCATAGGCGGCATCGACCAGGGTCGGTGACAGTTCATTAATTTTCGGCAGGACCATCAACACCACGATCGGGATGCAAAAGGCAATATGACTAAGCAGGACCGAGATAAAGCCCAGCTGGACCCCGAGCATGGTAAAGAAGATCAAGAAACTGGCTCCGATGATCACATCTGGCGAAACCATCAAGACGTTGTTGAAGGATAAGAGACTATTGCGCACCTTCCCGTGGGTATCCTTAATTGCCAGGGCCCCCAGCGTCCCAATGATAGTTGCCACCAATGATGCTAATAGGGCAATGATGATGGTGTTAAAGATAATCGTGATCATCCGAGTGTCTGCAAACAGGTCCGCATAGTGACGCAAGGAAAAACCGTGGTACTTTTCCATCGTCGTCCCCGCACTAAAGGAGAAGACCACCAGGTAGGCGATCGGCGCATATAAGATAATGAAGACCAGGGCCAGGTAGAGCCCCGACCAAGTTAAATGACGTTTTCTCACCGGACCCGACCTCCCTTCTGCTTTGCTTCACCGGTTACGAACATCACAATAAACATGGCAATAATGAGGATCACCCCAATTGTCGACCCCATCCCCCAATTCTGGGTCGTCAAGAAGTGCTCCTCAATTGCCGTCCCCAGGGTAATAACCCGGTTACCGCCAATCAGCCGGGTAATCATGAAGAGGGAGAGCGACGGGATAAAGACGGCTTGGATGCCGGCCTTGACCCCCGGCATCGATAGTGGCAAGACCACCTTCGTAAAGGTCTGCCACGAACTCGCTCCCAAGTCCTTGCTAGCATTAATCAAAGACGGGTTAATCTCCGCCAGGGAGTTAAAGATTGGTAAAACCATGAAGGGGATCTCAATGTAAGCCGCGACAAACATAAAGCTGGCGTCGGTAAAGAGGAGCTGGTGACTCCCCAAACCAACAAACTGCAAAAACTGGTTGATCGAGCCGGTCCGGCTAAAGAGGCCAATAAAGGCGTAAGTCTTGAGCAGCAGGTTAATCCACGTGGGCAAGATTACCAGCAGGAGCCAGAACTGTTTGTTTGGTAGGTGGTTTAACACGTAAGCCGTGGGATAAGAAATCACGAGCGTAACAAGGGTAATTAAAAAGGCGTACCAAACCGAGTTAAAGGTCATCTTCAAGTAGACGCTTGACGTTAGGTAATCTGCATAGTTGCCTAATGTCAGGTGCCCACTGATGTCAAAGAAGGACTGGTAAAAGATCAACACCAGGGGGGCAACAACAAAGAGAACAATCCACAACGCATAGGGAACGATAAAAAGTGTTTTCTGCCGCATTAGTCGTCCTCCTCGTAACTATCCAATCGGGCATCAAAATCGTCCTCGGTTTCGTTATAGCGCATCACGTGAATATCTTCGGGGTCAAAACTAATTCCGACCTTGGCACCGACCGTGGTCTTGTGGATAGAGTTGATCTTCCACGTGTGGCCCCGGACATCGTGGACGGTAATTTGATAATCCACGCCCCGAAAAAGTTGGGTGTCAACGGTCCCCACCAGTTGGCCCTCCTCTACGTTGGTAATGTCTAAGTCTTCAGGCCGGATTACCACTTCTACTCGTTCGTTAGGTTTCATCCCCGCGTCCACACACTCAAAGTCCTGACCATTGATTGACACCAGGTAATCGGCCTTCATGATTCCGGGAACGATGTTGCTTTCACCGATAAAGTCAGCAACAAAGTGGTTGAGCGGCTCATCATAGATATCAACCGGAGTCCCACTCTGTTGGATCGTCCCGTCGTTGATAATCATGATCTGGTCGCTCATGGCCAGGGCCTCTTCCTGGTCGTGGGTAACAAAGATAAAGGTAATCCCCAGTTTACGCTGCAGCTGGCGAAGCTCCGTTTGCATCTGCACCCGCAATTTGTGGTCCAGCGCCGACAAGGCCTCATCAAGGAGGAGGACCTTGGGTTCATTGACGATTGCCCGGGCAATTGCTACCCGCTGGCGCTGACCACCGGACATCGCCGTAATCTCCCGGTCACCATAGCCGTCTAGTTGAACCAACTTTAGTGCAGCAGCGACCTTTTGTTGGATTACCGCCTTCTTTAGCCCCTTGATCTGCAAACCAAAGGCCACGTTTTCGGCAACATTCATGTGGGGAAAAAGCGCGTAGTCTTGAAAGACCGTATTAACCTGCCGCTGGTTTGCCGGCACGTCATTGATCCGTTGGCCGTCAAAGAGGATCTCACCGCCCGTCGGCTGGTCAAAACCCGCAATTAAACGGAGGATGGTCGTCTTCCCCGACCCAGACGGTCCTAGCAAGGTGTAGAACTTTCCCGCCTCAATTTCAAAGTCAATGTCTTTTAAGACCACGTTATCGCCAAAGCGTTGACTAACGTGGCGAAATTCCATCAGTTTGTTCGTCATTGTCATCCCTCACTACACTGTAATTTACGCACCTAAATTATACCGTTTATTAGACCAAAAGTCGGCCCCGAAAGCCGTAAAATCCCCAAAAGTACTTATAAGAGTGCGATAATAAAGGGGGACGAGAATTTAGAATGGTGAGGTGTGTCCTATGAAGATTAACCAATTTAGTATCGCTAAGACCAACCCGCAGCAAAAGAGGGCCGAATTAAAGACCCTGCGCCTGCTCAAGGGGGACGAAGAAGACCAACTTAGTCCAGCCACCCTGTTTGAAACCCTGCTGACCCGGACCCACTTGGCAGTTGACAGTCCCATCACCAGCAAGGAATGGCTGCACGACCTGTTAGCAACCCCTGACCAGGCCCTCGATGACTGGCTAGCCGCCAAGCCGGCGCTAACCACCGCTGTCTTCTACCGGGTGGCTCTGCAACTACTGGACTTTGAGCCGGAAATCGACTTTCAGCTAGACCAGCCGGTGACGGCCTGGCAAGACTTTAACCTGGCAATGGTGGATACGACTAGCTGGACCAGTTCAACCGTCATCGACGCCTTTTACCTGCTCCTCAACACCCGGGGCAAAAATGGCCAGTCCTGGCTCGACATGCTGACTGCCCACGGTTTTCTGACCTGGACCTACCAGCTTCCAGCGGACCAAAAGCCAGTCCTCTTTAATGGCAAGCCGGTGGCCTGCTATGACCCCCACGACTTTATCCGGGAAGTCGTTTACGTGGAGACCGACCTTGATACCGACTTTGACGGCCATGCTGACCTCATGAAGGTTGAAATCATGCGGCCCCGGGAGTCCAACCTTAAGAAGGTCCCGGCAGTCTTTACCGCCAGTCCTTATAACCAGGGGACTAATGACGAATGGGGTGTCAAGGCCACCCATGACGTTAACCGGTCCTTAACACACAAGGACGCCGGGGTCGTTGCCTCGGGTGAAGAGCATTTTCCAACCCACTTTGCCTACCATACCGTAACGGGGACAGCCCAGCGGGCAACCGAAACCTTCTCTTCGACACCAGCTTACACCCTTAACAGCTACCTTGCCGTCCGGGGCTATGCAGTCGTCTACGCTTCGGGGATTGGCACCAAGGACTCTGATGGCTTTCAGACCTGTGGTTCACCCGAACAAACGGCTTCAATGAAGGCCGTGGTGGAATGGTTACACGGTGACCGCCGGGCCTTCACTGACCGGCACAGCGGCGCAACCATCAATGCTAACTGGTGTAATGGTAACGTTGCGATGACGGGTCGGTCTTACCTTGGCACCCTCGCTACCGCGGTGGCGACCACCGGCGTTCCCGGTTTAAAGGCAATCATTTCCGAAGCTGCCATTTCAAGTTGGTACGATTACTACCGGGAAAATGGCCTTGTCCGCGCTGCCGGGGGCTTTCAAGGTGAAGACGCCGACACCCTAGCCGACGAAACCTTCAGCCGGACAAAACGACCCGCTGACTTCCAACGGGTTAAGGGCCGCTACTTACAGTACGTTAGCCAAATGGCCCAAGCCATGGACCGCCAAACTGGTAACTATAACGACTTCTGGGCCGCCCGGAATTACCGTCCCCAGATTGGCAACATCAAGGCCGCGGTCATGATGGTTCATGGACTAAACGACAATAACGTGGAACCAAGTAACGTAAAGGCGCTAGCGGACGGCCTTGCTAAGCTGCCGGTAACCAGCAAGTTGATCCTCCACCAGGGACAACACATCTACATTAATGCCTTCCAATCCCTCGACTTTTCTGAGATGGTCAACCTCTGGCTAGCCAATAAACTCCTGGGAGTCGACAACCATGCGGATGACCTTCTTCCCGACGTCCTGGTCCAATCCAATACGACACCCGAAACCTGGCACAGCTATGACCAGTGGACGGCCGGCAAGGAAACCACCTACTACCTTAGCGGCAGCCACCTAACAACCTCCCCGAACCCCCGGACTGATGTGCAATCATTTAATGACCACCAGTCGGCCGGCGACTACACAGCGTGGTGTCAATCACCGGCTAAGTGGCAGGCAGCCCTGTACAAGGATGACGGAAAGTTTAGTCGTCACTTTATCAGCGCCCCCGTAATCAGTGACCAGCTCCTCCGGGGAACACCCCATCTTACCGTCCAAGTAGCCTCATCAGCTGACCACGGTCTTTTGAGCGCCGAACTAATCGACCGGGGAAGTGACAAACGTTTAACCACCTCACCAGTCATTATGAACCGGGGTGGTTTACCACTGGGCTACCACTGGCAAGCCGATGACCTCCGCGAATTCCGTTTACAAAAGACGGCCACCGACTACAAGGTGATCAGCCACGGTCATATTAACCTCCAAAACCGTCATGACGCCCGGCATGTTGACGACTTGTTCGCCGGCCAATTAGTGACCGTCAACTTCGACCTCCAGCCTATCTTTCACCAGCTGGTCGCGGGCCACCAGCTAGAGTTAATCATCTACGCTACCGACTATGAGTTCACGCTGCGTGGCAACGAGGACATCAGCTACCGCCTGCCGGTCCAAAACGCCCACCTAACGATTCCGGGTGTTTCCCAACTCTAGTCCCAACCCGTTCTCTTCGCTTTTACGCTTGATTTGCGGTAAAATTGTATTTATTCACTTAATTAAAGTGTAAGAAGGAGAGAATGAGAAATGGAAACTGGCACAAAAATTATCACGCTCGATAATGGTTACCACCTCTGGACCAATACCCAGGGTGAAGGTGATATTCACCTGCTTGCCCTTCACGGCGGCCCCGGTGGTAGCCACGAATACTGGGAAGATACGGCTGACCAGTTGAAAAAGCAGGGGTTAAACGTCCAGGTTACGATGTATGACCAGCTAGGCTCCCTGTATTCAGATCAGCCCAACTACGACGACCCCGCAATCGCCAAGAAGTACCTAACCTACGACTACTTCTTAGACGAAGTCGACGAAGTTCGCCAAAAACTGGGTCTCGACAACTTCTACCTAATTGGCCAAAGCTGGGGGGGCCTGTTAGTCCAGGAATACGCCGTTAAGTACGGTCAACACCTCAAGGGGGCCATCATTTCATCGATGGTTGATGACATTGATGAGTATGTTGAACACGTCAACGCACTTCGGGAAAAGACCCTGCCGGCAGACGCTGTGGCCTTCATGAAGGAATGCGAAGCGAAAAACGACTACAGCAACCCTAAGTACCAAGAATACGTTCAAGTGATGAACGAACAGTACGTGGACCGCAAGCAACCGTCAAAGCTTTACCACATCAAGAACCTTGGTGGGGACGCCGTCTACCATGTCTTCCAAGGGGATAATGAATTCGTGATTACCGGAAAGCTTAAGGATTGGCACTTCCGCGACCAACTTAAGAACATCAAGGTACCAACCCTATTAACCTTTGGGGAACACGAAACAATGCCACTGGCCACCGCCCGGACAATGGACAGCTTGATTCCTAACTCACAACTGGTCACGACGCCCAACGGTGGTCACCACCACATGGTTGACAACCCGGACGTTTACTACAAGCACCTAGCGGACTTTATCCGCGCAGTGGAAAACGGGACATTCAACAAGTAATCTTAAAATCTAGGGGCTGTGACATAAGTCCCTTATATAGTTGAAAATGCTGCAGCACAGTACACGAAGGGCCTTTAGTGTTCGGATTCTCCGAACGCTAAAGGCCTCTTCGTGTTTCTTAAAGGCTAGCTGCGCGTCAACGGGGGCGTGAAGACGAAGTCATAAATGACTTCTGTCACGCTCCCATTTATCTGCCGTACCACCTTCATCCTAGCTGAAATTAAAGAAAGCATAAGCACCCCCAATTTTTTGCTTAAAAATCTCTTAATCCCGCTAGGTCAAGCCAGCGAGTATGGTAGGATATTATTAGTAAGTATCACCAGATTGGAGGGGAACACCGCATAAACAATAAAGCTACACTCACCACCCGCTGGACAACCAGCCCGTTGTAATGTTGCTTTACTATTATATTGAGGATAAGTAAGTGAAAAAAGCATACCAATTAACTACTGCGGAATTGAAAGAACAAAACCACCTACAAGAATTGACCACTGGTTTAACCAGCCAGGAAGCCCACCAACGGCTGGCGGCTAACGGTAAAAACATTTTAGAAGTTAAGCCCACCCCCAAGTGGAAAATTTTCTTGCGGCAGTTTAATAACATTGTTATCTACATCCTACTGGTTGCCGCCCTTTTGACGGTCTTAATCGGTCACTACACCGATGCCATCGTTATCATGGCCGTGGTCATCTTGAACTCGCTAATCGGCTACTTCCAAGAGACTAGCGCTGCCAACGCACTGGCTAAGATCCAGGAAATGATGTCCCAGCACGCGACCGTCTATCGGGACGGCCAACGCCAAGATGTCGATGCTGCAGACTTAGTTGTCGGCGACGTCGTCTTCCTAGAAGCCGGGGATAACGTTCCAGCAGACCTCCGAATTGTCTCGGCCGACAATCTCAGGATTGAAGAATCCACCCTAACCGGTGAGACCAACTCAGTAATTAAAACCGACGAAGCGTTAACTGACGACGACGTTCCTCTCGCAGACCGGGTTAACATGGCCTACTCTTCAACCTCCGTAACGAGCGGGAGTGGCCTTGGAATTGTCGTCGCCACTGGTGAAAATACGGAAATCGGTAAAATTTCACAAGAGGTTGCCCAAATCAAGCCAAAGAAGACCCGGCTCACTAAGGAAATTGACCGGGTGGGAACCGTGGTTTCTTATATCACCATTATTGGCTCCGTGATCATCTTCATCATCGGTTTTTTCCTCCAGATCTACTCACTACCGGCATTGGCCCTCGCCGTAGTGGCCATGCTTGTGGGATCAATTCCTGAAGGGTTACCGGCAACGACTTCCGTCATCCTGGCCTTTGGTGTTTCCAAGATGGCCAAACGCTATAAGGCCATCATCAAGTCGATGCCGGCGGTTGAAACCCTGGGCTCGGTCGACGTTATTGCTACCGACAAGACAGGGACCCTAACGAAAAACGAAATGTCTGCCATCGAGCTTTGGTCAGGTGACCGCCACTACACCGTTACCGGGACTGGTTACGCACCTACCGGTGAGATCTTATTGAACAATCAATCAGCCACCCTGGATGACCAGTTAAAACTCCTGCTCGAAGCCGGCTTCCAGGCCAACGATACGGTGTTAACCCAAGAAGATGGCAAGTGGTCCATCAATGGTGAGCCAACTGACGGGGCCTTCTTGACCCTGTACCGAAAGGCATTAGGTGTTGATTACAATTCACCGTATGAGCCACAAGACATCCTCCCATTTGACTCCGATTACCGTTACATCGCCGAACTGACTAGGAACACTGATAATGGTCAGCAGGTCATCTTCGTCAAGGGTTCCCCGGACAAACTATTCGAGATGGCAGCTAAGGCAGACCCTAACTTTAACTTAGCCAAGTGGCAACAACGGGTTAACGATTGGTCACGAGAAGGGAAACGGGTCATTGCCCTGGGTTATCAAACCGTTACGGGTGAGAGCCTACTTGAGGTTGAACACGACCACCTCTACCGTGGTATTCACCTGCTGGGCTTAGCTGCCCTCCAAGATGCCCCCCGTGAAGAAGTGATTACAGCATTAAAGACCATGAACCAAGCTGGGGTGGCCGTTAAAATGATTACCGGTGACGACCCCCAAACGGCCCGGGCAATTGGTCAACAGTTAGGCCTGGCGCCTGGCGAAATTCATGCCATCACTGGTGCGGAGTGGGATAAGCTCTCCACGACTGAGCAAGCCGCCGCCGCAAAGCATAACCAGGTTTTTGCCCGGACAACGCCGCAAAACAAGCTGGAAATTGTTAACGCCCTCCAGCGCGACCAACTAGTAACCGCCATGGTTGGTGATGGAGTTAACGACGCTCCCGCCCTGAAACAAGCCGATATCGGTGTAGCCATGGGGATTAAGGGGACCGACGTTGCTAAGGACGCTGCCGATATGATCCTCGGCGATGACAACTTTGCCACGATGGCCGCGGTCATTGAGGAAGGACGCCGGATCTATGACAACATTAAGAAGAGTATCCTCTTCTTACTACCGACCTCGTTTGCGGAAGGTCTCGTGGTGGCCTTCTCAATTCTGACGGCCCAACAGGTGCCACTGCAACCTGTCCAATTGCTCTGGATCAACCTGGTCGCCGCCATCACCATCCAGTTTGCCTTCGTCTTTGAAAAGGCTGAACCAGGCTTGATGAAGCGGGCACCACGGCCGGTTACCTCCCGGCTGATGGGCCGGCACGACCTGGTTCAAATGGGATACGTCGCTGCGCTGATGGCCATCTTCGCCCTGGTTTCCTTTGACTGGTTCACCGGCCACGGCTCTAGTGCTTTGAACGCAACCACCATGATGATCAACGTGATTATCATTAGTAAACTCTTCTACTTTTTCAGCATCCGAACCGACCATTACGCCCTCGGCCAAGTATCAACCATCACCAGTAAGGCGTGGAGCGTCATCGGTATAATGCTGGCCTTCCAGTTAATTTTGACCTACGTACCGTTCATGCAAGAGGCCTTCCACGTTACTGGAATTAGCATCACCGAATGGCTAGCGGTCATTATCTTCTCGGCCTTAATTATGCTGGTTGCTGAATTTGATAAGTGGATTCGTACAAGAAAGGAAAGATAAAATGTCGCAGATTAATACGTTTATCTTCGATATTGATGGTACCCTAATTGATACCTTTGATATGTACATGCCCGCAATGATCGAGACGCTGCGTAAGCATGGTTACCACGTTGCCCCCCAAGACGAGACCGCAACGATGAAACGCCTGTTTGGAATTACCGGAGCGGATGCCCTTAAGCTCTTCGGCGTCCGTCCTGATGAGATTACCGCTCTCCAGCAAGAGTGGTTCCACCTCTCCTACCAACGGGAAAACCGGGTTAAAGTGTTAGACCACATTCCCGAAGTCCTCGCCGACTTAGCTGCCGTCAAGGGAAACCGGCTCGGGGTAGCAACTTCCAAGCTCCGGTCTGAATACGACCACTTTGCCAATCAATACGCGTTTACCAACCTGTTCGATGTGGCAATCACTTCTTCCGACACCCGCAAGCACAAACCCGATCCTGAGCCGATCCTGGCAGCGGTCGAACGCCTGGGCGCCCGTCCGGACCAAGCAGTTTACGTCGGTGACACCATCAACGACTTGCGCGCTGCCCAAGCCGCCGGTACTAAGTTCGCCGGAGCACTGTACGGGTCTGCCAACCCGAATGAAATTAAAGACGCGGACTACCCACTGGTAACCCCAATGGACCTACTGAAGATTTAATCTTGTAAGATGGTCCTTAGCTTGGTAATATTTCAATAAACAACGGAGCTGTGGCCCTGGTTGGCACAGTCAACAAGAGCCTCTAGCGTTGGAAAACGATCCAAACGCTAGAGGCCTCTTCGTTCTTAAATAGTCATCCCTTTAACAAGGAGTAAATTACAATGACATTTTATGCAGAAAGCTATTTTCTTCACCAATAACAATTGACCAGCATCGTTAATTACTCGGTCATTATCATCTTACTGCTTTTGATTATCTTCAACGCCAGCCGCTACCTCCACCACCAGTTGCGGACCAGGAACCGGGACCTTGGAATCATCTTCTTTCTCCTCTTGCTAATTTTCACGAGTCTGCAAGTTACCAACCTGGAAAAGGACTTCAACCAACATTCCCAGTCTCTGCAAATGCAGCCGTTTATTAAAGCCGTTGCCCGTGACAACGGCCTAAAATCCCATCAGTTAGCGTGGTCAACTCAACCACGCTAACTGATGGGATTTTGGTTCGTTTTAAAGGTCGTGACTACCGGGTAAATATGAGTCCTAGCGGTGATAACTACACGTTAACCCGCGCTCACGTGGTTAACCATACCGTCAACGTACAAAAGTAAGGAGGAGATTGGCGATAGATTACGGTTTAATTACCATTAAGTTTGTTTTAGGCATGGTTTGCCTTATCTTTCAAATTAACATCCTCGGTAAGGGCAACCTGGCACCAACCTCGGCTATTGACCAGGTACAAAACTACGTCCTCGGGGAGATTATCTATAATAGTGACATCACCGTCCTCCAGTTCGTGATGGTTCTCTTGATCTGGACGTTAATTGTCTTCGTCGTTAAGTTTGCGAAGGAACATAACCACGTGGTCCAAAAGGTGATCGATGGCCAACCCCGCCTCCTCATCAAAAACGGTCTGAAAATTACCTAGCATAATAATCCAAAAGGCGAAACGGTAAAAAACACTAGGGCGCGCTTTTTTCCTGCAATTAATGTGTAATATTTAGAAAATAAAGCGCGGCTGGTGAGAAAACAAAGTTTTCTCCCAGCCTCGCCCTTTTATACTCTCCCTATTCTTTTTTAAACAGCGCGGCCATCTTAGCGGCCACTGCAGGGTCCAAGTTATCAGCCAGGGTGCTTTCCGTCTGTTTTTGCTCCGCCGCCTGGTTTTTAATCGTCTGGGCCAGCGCGTCGGCCACGGCCTGTTCCCCGACTTGGATCGGGTTTACCGATAAACGGCCACCGGCGGCATCGGTATGTCCCCCGCCACCGAAGTATTTTTCCGCGAACTTGGCAACATCAAGCTTACCATTACTCCGTAGTGAAACACTGACCGGACTAATTACAAGGGCCGCATCGACATCGGGATTTTGGTCCAACAACTCGTGGGCAATCTCCGACTTATAGTCACTAGCGTAGACAATTCCAAACTGGTGACCAGCCAACTTGGTCTTGAGCACGTCTTTGAGGTGGCTCTTCAGGTACTTGGCCCGGAGCTCATTCAATGTCCTGATCAACAGCTGGTTTGCCGCACGATACTTGGGCCAGCCGGCTTTAAACACGTCGAGTACAAAGTCTTCCGAATCCTGGAGGGGGTAAAACCAGAATAACTGGTCAAGGTCATCTGCCGCGGTCCGCTCGGCCTCATCCATATCTGGGTCGTTTTGCCAATCCCAGGTATCATAAGCCCGGATTAACTCAACTAAGTAGGCAAGCTCATGACGCCGGTCTTCCGGTAGGTCGGTAAAGTGGGGTTGCTGGGTTAACCAGTCCCACGCCAGGCTAGCCGCACTCGGGTTAACGTTTGCATTCGCCGGCTGGACCGAATTGGCCGCGTACTTTTGCCGCAGTTCTTCCTCACTCTCATGGTGGTCAAACACCAGCCAGTGGTTGGCAAAGTTGGCATTTAATTGCTGGAAAGTGTAGTCGCTGTCCGGCGTCATATCCATAATGTATACGTCAGTAAAGCGATTCGCTTCGGGGCCCTTGAGCCAGTGGGCAAAAGTCTCGTCGATCCGCCCCGCGCCACAGTTTGTCATGTCGAACTCAGTATCTTCAAACATCGTTGGCTGCACCGCCTTCAACAAGAGGGGGGCGCCGAAGCCATCGAGATCGTTATGCGAGAAAAGTTTAATTAGCCGTTTACCCATTTATAATGACCACCTTATTTGTTTTAGTACCACTATTATACCGTTTTTTGGTCCGGGGCAAAGGACTAACCTAGCGTATCAACTGACAGGCCACCTTGAAATTGGTATGATTGAAATAGTAAGTCGCAGAAAGGAACATGCCTTATGAAAATTTATGACTACCGGCAAGAACTCATTCACCTACTGGAAAACACCAGTAGTAACCCTGCCAGTCTGCTCCAAACTCAGCGGAGCCTAACCACCATCTTAAACGTCCTCAACCACTACGTTGCTGACGACCACCCTGAACAACCCGCCGCAAAGGAACGACGTTTTCACCAACGGCAGGTGCACACCACTGAGAAAGAACTACCGGCCACGGCGAAGAAGCAACTCCGCTCCTTACTTACTGGACCGGCAAGCACCAAGGAAACTACCCACCCCGCCATTTCACCCCGGGGGCCAATCGAAAGCCAGCCACCGAAGGAGATCACGCTTGAAGAACGGTTGGCCGCCGATAACCGCTACCTGGTCCACCGGAAATTATCGGGCGCCGAAATCAACCATCACTACTATTCTGAAGCCCTCCTCCACCACCTGCCTTTCCCAATCGAGGATGGGGATGTTGTTGAGCTCGACTACGACCAGAAGGTACGGGGACTACCGGCCATCCGCCGGGTGACTAGTGACCACCTCCCGGACTACCAACCAGATAAGATCACGGTCCTTGAGTATGCCAAGTTACGGGCGGTCCCTGGTTCAGACGTCCTACAGATCAGCAGTACCCTAAAGGAGAATTCACTGCTTGATCAGGCACCGGAAAACACCGTGGTAGTCGACCCCTTTAAGTACCCTGGTCGAAGTTTGAAGCCGGGAATGGTAATTGATTTTGCCTACTATGACCACGGCAACGGGCTCAAGGATGCTGCGGCTGGTTCCATCCGGTGGATCCACGAAAAGATGGATTTTGACACCACTAAGCAGGCCCCCAAGCCTAAGAAGGTCAAAAAGGTTACCCACCCCCGGCATGATTATGAAAAGAAGCTCGACTACGACCTTAAGCAACGGACCGTGCTCGTCATCACCGGGGTTCGTGACAAGGTCCAGGGACTCAAGCCGGTGATTACCAAGCACCACGGGGTCTTCCACGGTCTCGACGCGTCCGCCGAAGAGAAGGTGTCATCTAGTACACTGAAGCGGGAAATCCGTAACGCCGACTTTGTCATCGTCTGCATCGACGCAATCCACCACCGGATTAGTCAGCTCGCCAACCACCACGCCAAGCGCTACGAAAAGCCGTTGGCGATTGCGAACGTTACCTCTAATACTGCGGTAGAACGAGCCATTGGACGGGCATTAAACGGTGACCCCGCCTACGCGACCGCTAGTGAACAGCTGGATTAAGCCCAAAAGTTAAAATTTCCTGTTGACTTTTCTGAGATTATCATTAGAATAATAAGCAACAATTTAATTATTCGATCGCAATGAGAAAGAAGAGTAAGCCCAGCTAGCAGCTCCAGCGAGTCTCGTGAGGTGTGAGGAGACAGCAACGCGGCGGGTGGAAAATCACTTTCGAGTCCTAATCTTAAAGCTTAGTAAGATTAGGTGGTAACACCCATTATCGTGTCAGCGTATCGCTATTTAGCCGTACGTGAAGGGTCGGTTTGATTAACCGGCTATAAATAGGGTGGTACCACGCTCCGGCGTCCCTTAACCAATGCAAGCTGGTTAAGGGACTTTTTTATTGGGATCAAAGCAATTATTAAGATTTTATTATTCTAGGAGGGATTTCCCATGCGTGATTTAACATCACCTAAATTAACGTTTAAGCAGTATTTGGTTGTCGCCTCACTGCTGTTTGGTCTATTCTTCGGTGCCGGCAACTTGATTTTCCCACTCCACCTTGGCCAATTGGCCGGGGCAAACTGGGCACCCGCTGCCCTAGGCTTCCTGGTTACCGGGGTCTTACTCCCGCTTCTCTCAGTCCTGGCAGTCGCCGTTACCCGTGCGGAAGGGGTCTATGACATTGGTCAACCACTGGGTGCTGGCTTTGCCCTCGCCTTCATGGTTTTGATCCATGCCACCATCGGTCCCCTTTTCGGGACACCCCGGACGGCTACCGTTTCCTTTACCGTTGGTGTTGCGCCCTTCGTGCCAAAGGCGGCACAAGGGTGGGCCCTATTTCTCTTCTCCGCACTCTTTTTTCTCGCCGCATTTGCCTTTTCTTACAAGGAAAACAATATCCTAGCTAACGTCGGTAAAGTCTTAAACCCCGTCTTTTTAGCCCTGCTTTTCTTGGTTTTTGTGGTTGCCTTCGCCAAACCACTGGGGAATCCCGCTAACGCCCCCGTTACTAGCGCCTATGTTCACGGTGCTGTTACCAACGGATTCTTAGAAGGGTACAACACCATGGACGCCCTGGCCGGACTAGCCTTTGGGGTCACCGTAGTTACCGCCGTGCGCTCAATGGGCCAGCGCCGGGCAACGGACGTTTCTAAGGTTGTTGCTAAGTCAGGAGTGCTCGCCGTTAGCGGGATTGGTTTGATCTACCTCCTTTTGATCCTGATGGGAGCAATGTCACTCGGCCGCTTCAAGGTTTCTGCCGATGGTGGGGTCGCTTTTAATCAATTAGTAAACGCCTACGCCGGTGCGTTCGGTCAGGTCGTCCTGGCTTTCTTGTTGACCGTTACCTGTTTAACAACCGCGGTCGGCTTGGTTGCTGCCTTTGCGCAAGACTTCCACAAGCACTTTCCAAAGGTGAGCTACCACACCTGGTTAGCATTGAGCTGCCTAGCCTCCTTTCTAACGGCCAACTTTGGCCTGGATCAGATCATCGCCTGGTCAACACCAATGCTGATGTTCCTCTACCCACTATCAATGGTCCTGATCCTCTTGTCTGTTGCTTCACCACTCTTCCACCGCGACGGGGTTGTGTACTTCTTCGTCGTCCTCTTCACCGTTGTCCCGGCCCTTGGTGACATGGTGGTCGCCTTCCCAGCGGTTGTTAGTGCCAGTCACTTTGGCCAAGCCGTTGCCAGTTGGCGGAGTGCCCTGCCGCTAGCTAGCATGGGGCTTTCCTGGTTAGTCCCCGCCTTTGTTGGCTTAGTCGTAGGACTGCTTTTCCACTGGTTCCGGCGCCAACGGGTGGCTAACAATGAAACCGAATTAAGTTAACAAAAACGTAAAACTAACTGAAATACTAAGCGGCCACTAGCGCCCGGTAATAAGCCGAACGCTGGTGGCCGCTTTTCAATGGCAGTAGTTATTGATCATACTGGCTAAGGTTAAACTTCCTAATCGCATAGATCAGCTTACTTGCATAGCCGGGATCGGTCGCATAACCACCCTGCTGCAGGGCTTGTGCTGCCTGCCGGTAGTTTTTAGCGGTCGTTACCGCCTTAAAACGGTCGTGGTTATCAGCAGTGCCGTTAACGATTAATAATGTGTGGGCTTTAATTGAAGCGGCCCAACTGTCATAAGTCTGGAAGTATTGCTTAACTTTGATGTCCTTGCCGTTAACATTTTCCGTCGTGTACATTCTAACCCGGTTGTTCTTGGAGTTAGCCTTAATACCAAAGAGGTTGTTATACTTAGCCGCCAACTTGCTCCGTCCCCATTCCGACTCAAGACCGGCCTGGGCAATGGTAATGCTAGCCGGAATGTGGTACTTTTTCTGCTCTTGTTGGGCCGCTGGGGCAACCTGTTTAATAAACTGAGTTGCGGTGATGGTTGATGAATGCTGCTCTGGTTTGGCAGACTGGTGGTGGCGGTACCTTACCGCTAGACCACCACCAAGTGCCGCTAATATCAAAACGAGCACGGCGATGATAATTAAGTTCCTTGATCTTTTCTTCACGGTGGTCATCCCCTTTTTACTTGCCTTATATCATATTAAAAGACCGGGTGGATTGATAGCCAACGGCTATAATGCCCTCTGAGTATACAGATGAAATAGAAAATTCATCTTATACTCGGAGGGCTTTTTCTATGGGAAGAAAATCTAAATACTCAGCAGAGGAAAAACTTTTAATCCTCAATGAAGTTTTACGAA
>DXAF01000039.1 GCA_019117185.1 Candidatus Limosilactobacillus intestinipullorum
GGCTTTGAAACAAAATTAGGTGTAATGATT
Organism: Candidatus Limosilactobacillus intestinipullorum; assembly: GCA_019117185.1. Lineage (GTDB taxonomy): Bacteria > Bacillota > Bacilli > Lactobacillales > Lactobacillaceae > Limosilactobacillus > Limosilactobacillus intestinipullorum. The sequence continues at coordinate 31 of DXAF01000039.1, forward strand.
TCGTGTTTTTCTTCCATAAAAAGTCTCCTAACTGAATTTATTGTAATCAGTATAGGAGACCTGAAGTTGAAAATATATACGTGTTGTTATTCGGTGCTTACTCAATAACGACAGTAAGCAGTCCGTAAGCAGTAAGCAGTCAATAACGACACGTCTAGGCGCGGTCGACCAATCCTCCTATACTGAAAACATACCATTCAGTACAGGAGGATTTTTCTTTATGGAAGAAAAACATGATGTTGTAACACCGGTTTTCAAAACCAAAAAGGAGATGGTTAATAAACCTATCTTTTCACCGCGACCGGTCGTCAAAGTGCAAGTTGAAAACATTAAATTAACAATTTTCAAAGGTACTAATCCCAGCCTTGCGGCCGAGATTGTAAAGGCTGTGGTACACTATGCTCATTAACTGGCACGATCCCGACCATGTTTACCTAGTTTGTGGGAAAACCGACTTACGTAAAGGAATTGATGGATTAGCAATGGTCATCGCGGAAAATTATGGGCTAGAGTTATACGATAATTCTCTTTTCCTCTTTTGTGGGTCACGTAATGATCGGTTCAAAGGATTACTTTGGGACGGTGAAGGATTTATTCTGCTCTATAAGCGTTTTGAAAATGGTCGCTTGAGCTGGCCAAGGTATAGTAGCGAAGCTAAAGAGTTATCGACTAGGCAATTGGATTGGTTATTGAAAGGACTAAACCCGTTGCCGGTTCGTAAGATTAAGACAGCACAACCGGGTACTTTTTATTGAATTACCTCTGTTTAAAATCGTTGTTCTTTGATATAATTACCGAAGAATAATTTAAAGGGAGGTGACGTACCATGGGTAAGAACTTAGTAGAAGAGAATCGCGAGCTTAAGCAGCAGATCAAGGCTTTGAAGGACCAGGTTAATAAGTTGACGGCGATTATTAAGCTTCAACAAAACCAAATGTTTTGGAAAAAAACTGAAGTAATTGAGTCGGTAGTTGATGGTCAACAATCACTATTTAGCGATGATGAACTAGATCGGCTACAAGATTCAAATGTTTCAATCACGGAAGTGATTGAAAAGAAGGAAAAACAAGTGGTGCGTCACCAGAAAGCTAAAGCTTCTGGCCAGCGGACCGCTTTTTTGGATGGCTTACCGCAAGTAAATAAGACGATTCATTTGGTCGAAACAGATTGTCCAAAATGTCATGAGCAGATGAAGAAGATTGGTAATCATTTGTATAGCCGTGAAGCCCGGCTGAAGCCGGCCGAATTGTATTGTGTGAACTTATATCAAGAAAGCTATAAGTGTAATGACTGCGATGAAAAGGGCAAAGACGTGATCATTAGTAGTCAGATGCCGCAGTCGTTATTACCACACAGCTATGTTTCTAGCAGTATCTTGGCTAAAGTAGCTGAGTATAAATTTGCCTTGGCCTTACCTTTTCATCGACAGATAAAACTCTGGCAAGCCGTTGGTTTGCCAGTTAGCGGTCGGCAACTCGCCACTAATATCATTACGGTTGGCCAAACCTATCTAAAGCCACTGTATGAATGGTTAAGTAAATTAATGCAAGGTGAAAAAGTAATCCAGATGGATGAAACACCATTTAAGGTCATTGATGAAGCTAAAACTAATGGTTATTTTTGGGCAACCAGGACAACAACTGAGTTCAGCCATCATCATATGGTAATTTTTCACTATCGTAATACGCGATCAGGGAAATTAATCGGTGATATCACTGGCCAAAACTATCCAGGATTTATCATGTGTGATGGTTATGGTGGTTATAGTGATCGTTTATACCCTAATGCGCATTTTGCGACGTGCTTGGTTCATATCCGTCGGGAGTTCATTAAAATCACTAAATTACTGAAGAAAGAGCAGTTAAAGTACTCGAAAGCTCGCCAAGCAGTAAGGCTTTTAGGAGCTGTTTTCCATAAGGAAAACGAACTGACGTATCAGACTGAGGAGGAAAAACGACAGCAAAGAGTAAGGCAGGTGAAGCCACTACTTGATAGGTTCTATCATTACCTGAATAGCATCGTTTCACCACGCGACCGATTAGGTGCGGCGATCAAGAATGCGTTAAATCTTCAGACAAGAGCATATCGAATTTTTGAAGATGGACAAATCCCACTAAGCAATAACGCATTAGAAGGAGAGATCCGCCTCACCATCTTAATTCGTAAAAATTGTTTATTTGCGAAAAGTAAACGAGGCGCAGAGGCCAATGCGATTTATTACACATTAGTGGCGACAGCAAAGGTTAACGAATTAAATATATATAAGTATTTCAAATACCTGTTTGATCGACTACCCAATCAGAAAAGTAGCGACATTGAGGCTCTTTTACCATGGGCAGAAAAAGTACAGCAGGCGTGCCATAACTAGATGAAGGGCGTGAACCGCAAAAGTCCAGCGGAACACGCCCTTTTATTTTGTTTTCAATACGTATCGTTATTGACTGCTTACACTATAATGAAGCTAATGTGTAGAAAATTGTTGGTTTCTTAAAGAGGGGGATATCAATGGAAATTAAGAGTCACTATAAGATGTTTAAGGCCGGTAAACTATGGATGATGGCCTTAGTTTCTGCCGCGGTTTTGGGGACTGCTGGCGTGGTTCACGCCGCTGACCAAGCACCGGCAACAACTGATGACAGCGCCACTGACCAGGCAACGGTTAGTCCACAGGCTGGGGCGTTAGCAAGTGCTAGCAGCGTTAAATTAACAGCTAGCCCAGCGGCCCAGTCGGCAACAAGCAGTGCAGCCCCAAGCGACAACCCAGCCAACTACTACTGCAACCAGCGCAGCCGCTACAACCAGCTCAGTGGCGGCAACGAGTACTAGTCGGCAGGCCCGTCAGCTACAGACAGTCTTGATTCAGCAACCACAAGCGGCTTCACAGATTACGGTTGCCAACCCAAGTAATTACCCAACGGCGGCTGCAACATTAGTAGGGCAGAATAGTCAGGGCCAACCATACTACATTTACCAGATTGTTAACCTCAACGGGACGACGTTGAATAACCGGCCGGCTCGGATGATCCTGGCAGTCGACCCCGCCACCCCACAGGGCGACAACTACGTTTATGTCACTACCGATGCTTATAAGGAGGTCTACCAGACGGTAATTGTTCCGTCAGGTGCGTACCGTGACATTTCGGTTGGTTCAACCGGAAGTACAAGCGTTAATGGAACTGATAGCCGGGTCTTCCGGGTTTCCAACACAGCACCATTTAATTTGACCTTTAACGGTAAGAAGATTGAGGTCCCCGCTTCACTATCCATTAAGAGTATTCGGCGGGTTAGCCCAGTCTATGGTCTTGGTAACCAGAACAAGATTGCCTACACTGATAAAGTTGATATTACGCCTGAAGACGATACGCCGGCCATCGAATATATTTATAAGGACAAGCAGGGCAATTACTCTAAGAATGAAGCCCTGCCAATTGACGTTCCAGTCAAGGGCTTGACCGGACAACAGTTTACCATTACCAATGTTAATAACTATTTGCAGGTTGTTAATGGCTATTACCTGACCAACCAACCAAACGGTCTGGCAAACGCCAATAATGGACGCGACTACCAAGGGACGATTTCGCAGTTTCAGATTGGTAAGTACTATCAAAAGACTCTTTACAACTGGGACCGGAGTGTATCACAGACTTTGATCTACGAACTAATTAACCCCTAAGGAACGATGAACATCTCCCTGTTACGTCCTGGGTTCAAGCCCGAAACTTTAACGGTTCCGGTTAACAGCTATAAGACCTTTAGTAATGGGACCCTTGCTCGGAACCCGTTCGTTCCGGGGACTAATAACGTCCAGCTGATTTACGCTGACTTGGGTCACATTATTCCGGTTGATGAGAATGGTAAGCCAATCGCAGGAGCCCCGCAACCGATTTACAATAACAATAAAAATGATGCTCACAAGGCGGCTGCGACCGCTTCACCAGACTTAACCGACCTTGGCTGGGTCCTGGCTGATGAAAGCCAAGCAAGCATTAATCCAAAGGACCCGGGTGCCGATACCCTGGTTCAATACGTCCGGGTGGTTAAAACTACCGAGACAAAAACGGTTAGTCAGACCGTTAAGTATGCCTATGCCGACGGGGTAACGGAAGGTCGGCCAGCATTGCCAAAGGATAACGTACAGACGGCTACCTTTACGCGGACGGTCCTGACCAACCCAGTAAGTGGACATGTCATTTCTGATACCTGGACCAAGCCCCAAAAGTTCACTGCCGTGACGAGCCCAGCGGTTGAGGGCTTTTACGCTGACCAGGAACAGGCTGGTGGTAACGCGATGGTAACCCAAGACACGCCAGACGCCGTTTACACCGTTCTTTACGCTGGTCCTAGCCAGGAAACTGAGACGAAGACGGTTAAGTATGAATACCAAGACGGAGTAACAGAAGGCCGGCCGGCATTACCAGAAAGCCGGGTTCAGACCCTGACCTTCACGCGGACGATCAAGAAGGATCCCCAGGGAGCGGTCATTTCTGACACTTGGTCAGATCCGCAAAACTTTACGAAGGAACAGACGCCAGAACTAAAGGGCTACTACGCAAGCCAAGACTGGGCTGGTAACACCGCGGTGGTAACGCATAACAGTTGTGATACTGAATACATCGTTTATTATGCGCAACCAAACACCACGACGCGGGAAAAGGTTATTTCCCAAACGGTCCACTACCAATATCAGGACGGTGAAACCCAAAACCGGCCCGCTTTACCAGAGGACAATGTCCAGCTGGTTAAGTTTAATGAAACGCTAAAGACCAACACGTTCACGGGTGAAATCGTCTACTTCGGTTGGGATCCCGCCTACCAGAAATTTGCGGCTGTGAAGACGCCAACAATTAACGGCTACTACGCTGATTTAGCGGTCGCTGGTGGTGACGACCACGTTATCCATGAGGATAGTGACACTTATTACTTCGTTAACTATGCGGCACCGATTAGTACGGTAGCGGAAACGAAGAACGTTACGCAAACGATTAAGTAAGAATACGCCGATGGAATCACCGCTGGTCGGCCAGAATTACCAGACACAGATGTCCAAGCGCTAACCTTTAACCGGATTGTGCTGACGAATCCGTTCACCGGGGCGATCCTTTCTGATACGTGGACACCAGCCCAAAAGTTTACGGTTATTGAGACGCCGACGATCAATGGGTTCTATGCTGACTTAGCACAAGCCGGAAGCGATCAGGTAGTTACCCATGAAAGTCCAGACATGGACTACGTTGTTAAATACCTGGCTCCAGACGTGACGACGGAGCAGTGGACGGTTACCCAAACAGTTAAGTATGAGTACGCCGACGGAATCACCGCTAACCGGCCAACCTTACCAGCCACGAATGTCCAAAAATTAACCTTTAACCGGAAAATTACTAAGAACCCGATTACTGGGGAAATCATTAGTGATGTTTGGACCCCGGCTCAACAAAACTTCCAGTCCGTGGTTACGCCAGAACTGGCCGGCTTTTTGGCGGATTACAGTGTAATTGATCGTCAGACGGTCGACTACACCAGTGCCAACTTAGACTACGTGGTTAAGTACACCGCTCAACAGCAGCCAACGGAACCAACCCAGCCGACGGAGCCGACAACACCGAGTCAGCCGACAGAACCGTCAACGCTAACGGCACCGACG
>DXAF01000040.1 GCA_019117185.1 Candidatus Limosilactobacillus intestinipullorum
AAAAGGTTATCCGCGGTGGGGAGTCTTTGATTGATGTTGGAACCGGTTCAGGCGTCTTAAGCATTACTGCCAAGGCCCTTGGTGCCGGTCAGGTGACGGCATACGACGTTGACCAGGTTGCAGTTCGGTCAGCAAAGAAGAACCTGGCACTCAACCCGGTGGCCAAGGACGTCAAGCTTGGCGTTAATAGCTTATTAGATGGTATTCACACCCAGGTTGATCTTATCGTGGCCAACATCTTAGCGGAGATCATCGTGCCGTTAATCCCGCAAGCCTTTGAAAATCTTAAACCCGGCGGTCAATTCCTGACGTCTGGGATTATTGATGATAAGGCGGCCCTTGTTCGTGAAAAATTAACGGCCCAGGGCTTTATTATTGATAGTGAAACTAAGATGAAGGATTGGCACGGCATAATTGCCCATAAACCAACGGCAGAGGAGGAGTAGGATGCAGCGTTACTTCTTAAATGTTGGGCCATCAACTAGTCCATTGACGTTACCAAGTGATGTTGCCCACCACTTGACGACCGTGCTTCGTGCTCAGGTGGGGACTGAAATTGAAGTTGTTTTAAACAACCACCTGGCATACCGTGCCCGGGTCCGGACCACTGCCCCCACAACCACAGTTGACTTGCTTGCGCCCCTTGACCGGCAAAGTGAGCTCCCGGTGCGGGTGACCTTACTCTGTGGGTTGCCAAAAACTAAGGAAAAGCCAGAATTGATTGTTCAAAAAGCAACCGAATTGGGTGCCAGACGGATTATTTTCTTTGAGGCCCAGCGTTCGGTTAGCCACTGGGCAAGCAATAAGCAGGCGCGGAAGGTTAGTCGTCTGCAAAAGATCGCCGATGCGGCGGCGGAACAATCCCACCGTAACTACCAGCCCCAGGTTGCCTATTATCCTAGCCTGACCACTGCCTTAGCGGCCAGTCCGGCTGACTTTCGACTGGTCGCCTGGGAGGAATCGGCTAAGCACGGGGAAGTTAGTGCCCTTGCGCAGACCTTGACGGCAATTGAACCGGGGCAAAGTCTCGCAGCGGTTTTTGGCCCAGAGGGGGGACTGACCGAGCAAGAAGTTGCTCAGATGGAAGAAGCGGGAGTGACTGCTGTCGGTTTAGGGCCCCGCATCCTACGAACGGAAACGGCGCCCCTTTATTTCTTATCGGCGGTTTCCTACGCGTGTGAATTAGCAACTACGGAGCACTAGTTATTGTGCTACAATAAAAAAATAAATTTAGGATAAGAGAATCTTACCGAAGTACAAGGTGTTGAAATGATGAATTGGATTAAGAAAGTAGATTATTACCTGTGGGGCGGTAGCCTCCTGTTTGGCGTGCTACTACCGGTGCTAGGAATTAAGCTGCCAATTACCCATGCGATGTGGGTGGGGGTATTTTTGGTAATCATTAATGCATGCTTTAGTGTGTGGCTGGGCGGTCACTTGTATCGCTGTCAGGCCCGGTGGTGGACATTACTCGTGTTCCCAATCTTTTTCCTAGTGGCGGCATACCTTTGGCTACCGACGTATACTTACTACTTTGCACTTGCCTACTTGGCAATTACTTATCTTTCCTGCTCACTTCGTAAACAGGATTAATTTTGGAAGGGGGGCTACGCGATGTCAGAAGTAAAAGAATTAACTCATGAAGATGTCCATAAAATGGTTGCCTCATACATGAATGATGAGCACGTGACGCTAGTGGAAAAAGCCTATCACTTTGCTGAAGTGTGCCACCATGACCAGCGACGCAAATCGGGTGAACCTTACATTATCCACCCCATTCAAGTTGCGGGGATCTTAGCGGACCTCCAGATGGATCCCGAAACGGTCTGTGCGGGTTACCTGCATGATATTGTAGAGGATACTGGGGCAACGTTAGGCGATATTAAGGAATTGTTTGGCCCAACAATCGCGATGATCGTTGACGGGGACACGAAGTTGGGCAAGATCCAGTACAAGTCCAACAAGGAGCAGATGGCGGCCACCCACCGGAAACTATTACTGGCGATGTCAAAGGATATCCGGGTGATGATTGTTAAGCTGGCTGACCGTCTCCATAACATGCGGACACTCAAGCACTTGCGTCCGGATAAGCAGCGGCGGATTTCCAATGAGACACTGGAAATCTACGCCCCGATCGCTGACCGTCTCGGAATTAGTACAATCAAGTGGGAACTTGAGGACCTGTCCCTTCGCTACTTAAACCCACAGCAGTATTACCGGATTGTTCACCTGATGAACTCACGGCGGGACCAACGGGTTGACTCGATTAACCATTCAATCAAGTTAATCGAAAAGGCAATTAGTGACCTCGACCTGGGTCCTAACGTTGAAATTTACGGGCGACCTAAGCATATCTACTCGATTTACCGGAAGATGGTGACTCAGCACAAGCAGTTTAGCCAAATTTACGACCTTCTGGCAATCCGGATTGTGGTGGATACGATTAAGGATTGTTATGCGGCGCTTGGTGCGATCCATACTAACTGGAAACCAATGCCCGGTCGGTTTAAAGACTATATTGCGATGCCAAAGGCGAATGGTTACCAATCCTTGCACACGACCATTATTGGGCCTGAGGGGCGGCCACTAGAGGTTCAGATTCGGACCCACCACATGCACCAGGTGGCTGAGTATGGGGTTGCTGCCCACTGGGCCTACAAGGAAGGGAAGACTAATGGCGTTCAGCAAACCCGGGATAGTCAGAAATTAAACATTGTCAAAGAAATCCTCGAAATGCGTAGTGAAAGCCAGGGTACCGATGAATTCATGCAGGGCATTCAAAGCGATATCTTTACCGATAAAGTCTATGCTTTTACGCCCAAGGGCGATGTGATTGAGATGCCGAAGGGGGCGGGACCCCTTGATATGGCCTACCAGATTCATACCGAAGTAGGAAATCACACGACCGGGGCGAAGGTCAATGGCCGGATTGTTCCCCTTGACTATGAGATTAAGAATGGTGATATTGTCGATATTCTGACATCTAGTTCTTCGGCCGGTCCGAGTCGGGACTGGTTAGAGCTAGTTTCTACCAGGCGGGCCCGGAATAAGATTCGTTCCTTCTTCCGTGCGCACAACCGTGAAGAAAATATCGAGCAGGGAAAGCGGCTCCTTGAAACTGAGCTCCAGGAGGCTGGTTATTCGCCAGCAGAGCTGATGACGGAAGAAAAGTGTAATGAAGTCGCTACCCAGCTTCACTATCACACTAGTGATGACATGTTTGCGTCACTAGGCTTTGGTGACCTACCACCGGTCGGGGTCCGTAACCGCTTTACCGCCGACCTCCGGAAGAAGGCGGCTGATGACCGGGCCCAAGCAGTCGAAAAGGCCTTACTAGAGGACCACGAGACCCTGCAAAAGCCGGATGAACGGCAAAAGCAAAAGCAGGCGAAGGCCTCAAGCGAGGGAGTCGTGGTTGAAGGCGTTGATAACTTACTGGTCCGGCTCAGCCATTGTTGTAACCCGGTTCCTGGGGATGCAATTACGGGCTACATCACGAAGGGCCGGGGAGTTTCCGTTCACCGGGCAGACTGTCCTAACATCCGGGCGGCCAAGAAGAGTGGCCAGCGGATTGTGAGTGTCTACTGGGCGAACCCAGATGGTGACAAGACGAACTACAATGCTGATATTGAGGTGCAAGGCTATAACCGTAACGGGATGCTAAACGATGTTTTACGGTCAATCAACAACAGTACCAAGTACCTGAACTCGGTTAATGGAAAGGTTGACCATAACAAGATGGTTACGATTAGCCTGACGATCGGTGTTCGGAACCTGCAGCAGTTGCAGTTAATCATGGATAGCTTAAAGAACATTCGTGATGTTTACGTCGTTAAGCGGGTCATTCAGTAGTGAAGGAGCGATCAAATGCGGGTTGTTTTACAAAGGGTTAACCATGCACAGGTAGCAATTGAAGGAGAAGTCGTCGGTAAGATTGGTCGGGGGTACATGCTCCTGGTCGGCTTCGCACCAACTGATGATGATGACCAGCTCGACTACCTGGTGCACAAGATTGTTAACTTGCGGGTATTTGAAGATGGAGATGGTAAGATGAACCAGGGGTTGCGTGATGTTGGTGGTGCGATTCTGTCGATTTCGCAGTTTACCCTGTATGCTGACACCAAGCATGGTAACCGACCGGGCTTTTCCAAAGCAGCTAAACCGGCGATTGCCGAGCCCCTGTATCAACGCTTCAATGAGAAGCTAGCTGCTAGTGGCATTCACGTTGAAACCGGCCATTTCGGTGCCAACATGCAAGTGGAATTAGAAAATGATGGTCCCGTGACAATTGTTTACGAAAAATAGTTTAAAAACGGGCGGCGTAAGTAGCCCGTGAAAGTAAAGACGGTCTCCAGAACTCGCTTTGCCGGGCTATAATGCCCTCTGAGTATACAGATGAAATAGAAAATTCATCTTATACTCGGAGGGCTTTTTCTATGGGAAGAAAATCTAAATACTCAGCAGAGGAAAAACTTTTAATCCTCAATGAAGTTTTACGAA
>DXAF01000041.1 GCA_019117185.1 Candidatus Limosilactobacillus intestinipullorum
TTGGAAGTCAACCTTGTTATCAGAGTGGGCACCACCGTTGATAACGTTCATCATTGGCGTTGGCAATACATGTGCGTTGAAACCGCCAAGGTAGTTGTAAAGAGGTACTTGTAATTCATCAGCAGCAGCCCGGGCAGCAGCCAGTGAAACAGCTAAGATAGCGTTGGCACCAAGCTTACCCTTGTTAGGAGTACCGTCTAGCTTGATCATTGCCTTGTCGATGGCGATTTGGTCAGTAACTTCCATCCCCACGATTTCCTTGGCAATCACGTTGTTAACGTTGGCAACGGCCTTTAAAACACCCTTGCCGCCAAAACGGTCCTTGTCGCCGTCACGCAATTCAACGGCTTCGTGTTCACCAGTTGAAGCACCTGATGGAACGATTCCACGGCCAACACCGCCAGCTTCAGTGTAAACTTCCGCTTCAACAGTTGGGTTACCACGTGAATCAAGAACTTCACGTGCATAAATATCTGTAATAAGTGACATTTTGATGAATCTCTCCTCTGTCTTAAATTCGATAGCAATCGCGCTACTACAAGTAATATTGTATTATTTTGCACAACTAAAAACAAGCATTTAATGGTTAACTATTTCTAAAAAAGTCCGGGGATCGAGGCTGTCAGTGCCTACCAGAACGCCATCAATATCGCTTTTTGCCATCATTGCCCTGGCGTTGGCCGGCGTCACACTGCCGCCATAGAGGATCCGAACATTATTAGCAACGTCCTCCCCGTACATATCATTGATAGTCTGACGAATTAGGTAGCACCCCTCCTCGGCTTGATCGGAATCCGCGCTTTGACCACTGCCAATCGCCCAGGAAGGCTCGTAAGCTACGGTGACATTACAGATATCCGCCTCGCTCAGCCCCTTCAGGTCAGCTAAAATCCGGTTGACCGCCCAGTGAATTTTATCATCAGCCGCAATTCGCCGAGCCATCGTATCATCACAGCAGACGATTGGACACAGGCCATTGCGGAGGGCCGCCTTTACCTTTTTATTAATCAATTCGTCGTCTTCGTGGAAGTAGTTCCGCCGCTCCGAGTGGCCTAAAATCACGTGGTGAATTCCCGCCTGGTAGAGAGCATAGGGACTCGTCTCGCCAGTATAAGCCCCCTCGTCTTGGTAATAGCAGTTTTCCGCCATTACTTTCAACGGGGACCCGGCGGCTGCCTGAACCATTGGAACCAGGGAAAGGGTGGGCGCCGCCAGTGCTGTTTGCAGCTGGTCAGCCGGTGGTAGCTGATCCTTGACCTGGTTAACAAAAGCCACCGCTTCCGCTACCGTCTTGTGCATCTTCCAGTTGCCAGCAATAATCGGAATACGCATCTTGATTCCTCCTAAAAAGGGCGGAAACCGCATCTACGGTTACCGTCCTCTTCGTAACTAAATTATTATTACTTTTCAGAAATTGCAGCAATTCCTGGCAGAGTCTTCCCTTCAAGGTAGGTCAGTGAAGCACCACCACCAGTGGAAATGTGGGTCAGCTTGTCAGCGACGCCCAATTCCTTAACAGCAGCAGTAGAGTCCCCACCACCGACAATGGTCGTAGCGTCAGTCAAAGTCCCAAGGAACTTACCGATTTCCAGCGTTCCCTTGGCGAAGTTTGGCATTTCAAAGACACCCATTGGGCCGTTCCAAACAACGGTCTTAGCATCCTTCAGAACGTTTTCGAATTCTTCCACGGACTTTGGACCAATGTCGAGGGCCATCCAGCCGTCGTCAATGTCGCCTTCAACGACCTTAGTGTCAGCATCGTTATTGAACTTGTCAGCGACAACGTTGTCAATTGGCAGAACCAGCTTGTCACCGGCCTTGTCCAGGATTTGCTTAGCGACGTCGATCTTGTCCTTTTCAACTAGGGAGTTACCAACCTTGATCCCTTTGGCAGCGTAGAAGGTGTAAGCCATCCCACCACCGATGATGATCTTGTCGGCCTTGTCGAGCAGGTTGTCGATCACGCCGATCTTGTCGGAAACCTTAGCACCACCTAAGATGGCAACAAATGGCCGTTCTGGGTTGTCCACGGCGTCACCCAAGAACTTGATTTCCTTTTCCATCAGGTAACCGGCAGCAGCCTTGCCTGGCTTGTTAGTAGCGATTCCAACGTTGGAAGCGTGCTTCCGGTGGGCAGTACCGAAGGCGTCGTTAACGAAGACGTCTCCCAGTGAAGCCCAGTACTTGCCCAATTCAGGATCGTTGCCGGATTCGCGCTTGACGTATTCGCCATCCTTAACATCTTCGTAACGGGTGTTTTGAACGAGCAAAACATCACCGTTCTTCATGTTGTCAATGGCGTCTTCCAATTGCTTGCCTTCAGTTACGGGAACAAAGGTAACCGGCTTGTTCAGCAAGTTAGAAAGCCGTTCAGCGACTGGACGCATGGACAGGCCCGGCTTGTCTTCTTCCTTCTTTACCCGACCCAGGTGGGAGAACAGGATTGCCCGGCCACCATGATCAATCACATACTTAATCGTTGGCAGTGCTGCCACGATCCGGTTGTCGTCGCCAACAACGCCGTCCTTAATCGGAACGTTGAAGTCAACCCGCATCAATACCTTTTGGCCTTCTAAAGGAAGGTCTTCAACAGTTAATTTAGCCATGTGAGTATTTACCTCCTTCTTGTTAAAAAAGCGGGCGGAGTTTCCTCCTCCCGCCATTAATTCATTTCCTTGGTTCAGGGATGAATTACAGATTTGCAAAGTGAAGCAGAGTCCGGATCATGTTGCTGGTGAAACCGTATTCGTTGTCGTACCAAGCAACAGTCTTAACTAATTGTGAACCGTCGTCGCCTTCCATGATTTCAGTTTGTGAAGGGTCAAAGACAGAACCAAAGGTAGAACCAATGATATCAGTTGAAACGATTGGGTCTTCAGTGTAACCAAAGGCTTCGTTACCTTCAGTAGCCTTCTTCATGGCATCGTTGATTTGGTCAACAGTAACCTTCTTGTCCAGAATGGAAACAAGTTCAGTCAAGGAACCGTCAACAACACCAACCCGTTGTGCGTGACCAGAAAGCTTACCGTTCAATTCTGGGATAACCAGGCCGATAGCCTTGGCAGCACCAGATGAGTGAGGAATAGTGTTGATGCTTGCAGTACGGTTGTTACGCATCTTCTTGCCACGAGGGCCATCCAGGATAGCTTGGGTGGAAGTAAATGCGTGGATGGTAGTCATAGTACCAACCTTGATACCGAAGTTCTTGTTAAGGAAGTATGCCATTGGAGCAAGGCAACTAGTCGTGCAAGAACCAGCTGAAACGATCTTGTCGTCAGCCTTAAGAGTATCCAAGTTAACACCAGGAACAACAGTAGGAATGTTACCAGCAGGTGCGGAAATCAGAACACGCTTTGCACCAGCATCCAAGTGAGCTTGTGACTTTTCTGCTGAAGTGTAGAAACCAGTACATTCAAGAACAAAGTCAACACCATCGTTCTTTACCCAAGGAATGTTCCGTGCATCGCGTTCTGCGTATACTGGGTATTCCTTACCATCAACAACGATTCCCTTGTCAGTTGATGAAACTTCACCAGGGAACTTGCCGTGAGTTGAGTCGTACTTCAGTAAGTAAGCAAGCATGGAAGGAGTAGTCAAATCGTTGATAGCTACAACTTCGATGTCGCTAGTGTTGAGTTCGTGAATACGACGGAATGCTAAACGACCAATACGGCCGAAACCGTTAATACCAATCTTTACAGTCATACTGCAATTTCCTCCTTTAGGAAAACATAAATTAGTGTCCCTATTTAGCAGGGGCTGACCGAAGCAGCCTTGTTAAACAAGGTACAAAACCTTACGACCTTAATAATACTCATCTTGTTTTGAATTGTCTATTCAATCACCTCAGAAATTTTGAATTTTCTGGTGAAACCGTTATCTTGATTAAAAATTTCAAATAATACTTGCAATTCGAAATAGAATAGGATAATATACTATTTGTTGACGCGCCCTTAGTGTAATGGATCGCACGTGAGATTCCGGTTCTCGAGATCCGAGTTCGACTCTCGGGGGGCGCATTAGTAATGAAGTGGACCAGCATGTATTTGCTGGTCCACTTTTTTCAATACCAAATGAGTCCAAAGCGGCCTCCAGCATTCGGATTTTTTCGAACGCTGGAGGCCGCTTCATTATTTTGGATAATAAAAAAGAGGTTGGAAACCCCGACCTCTTTATATCGACTACTTTTCGTCAGCTGGCTTTTCCTTAGCCCACTTGCGAATAGCTTCGATCTTCTTTTCTTTTAATGCTCGCTTGTACTTAGGAGCAACTGGGCGACGGCCTTGTACGCCGTATGGGTGTGCTTTACGCATAGCTATATGCCTCCTTATTATGTACGTAAATTAATTAACGTTCCAATTATACCGGGCTCAGAAATAAAAAGCAACCCTTGTACAGATTTCATATTAGCCCACTTTCAAAAAACGATTATTTTTTATTTTACTAGGCCAATTTTATTACCGAACTAGCCTTAGGGGCCCAAGGGCTTTCAAAATAAGACTAGACCAATTTCCATATGTCAGATAGAATCGCTGCCATAATCACGGTTGTAAACTAGACCATTATGGTATATCATAATAATGTCTTAAAAGGGAACTGAAAACAAATAACCAATGGGAGGTTAATTACCATGACTAATACCAAGGAATTAAACATCTTTTTAACTAACACCGACTGGCGGGCACTTGATCAACAAGTCGCCGATGTCGAGATGGACCTACTTTGCGCCGGTATTAATAAGTAAATAACAACTAACCTAACGGCTGTGGAATTTTATCATTCCCAGTCGTTTTACTTTTTTTGCGGCCAATATCAGGTATAATAACTAGCAATTAATTAGTTCGGTTGGCAAAACATTTGACCTTTTTTGACCAATCGAGTATAGTAATAATATCAGTTAGCAATATTTGCTGACGAGTGCTAATTTACAAGGAGGCCACATTAATGAACTTAGTTCCAACCGTCATTGAGCAGTCATCACGCGGTGAACGTGCTTATGATATCTACTCACGGCTTCTGAAGGACCGGATCATCATGTTATCTGGTCCAATTGAAGACGAAATGGCAAACTCAATTGTTGCGCAACTACTCTTCTTGGATGCGCAAGACTCAACTAAAGACATTTACTTATACATTAACTCACCTGGTGGTGTCGTTACTTCTGGGATGGCGATCTACGATACGATGAACTTTATCAAGTCCGACGTCCAAACCATCGTCATCGGGATGGCCGCTTCAATGGCCAGTGTCCTGGTTTCATCCGGTACCAAGGGTAAGCGGTTCGGTTTACCACACTCCCAAGTCTTGATTCACCAACCATCTGGTGGTGCACAAGGTCAACAAACCGAAATTGAAATTGCGGCAACCGAAATTTTGAAGACCCGGAAGATGATTAATGAGATCCTGTCGAAGAATTCTGGTCAACCAATTGAACAAATTAACCGTGATACGGAACGTGACCACTACTTAACTGCCCAAGAAGCGGTTGACTACGGTCTGCTTGACGGTATCATGGAGAATAATTCTAGTTTGAAGTAGCCGTCGGATTAGGTAAGTAAAGAAGTGGATGGGGAAATTTCCCCATCCACTTTTTTATATTACACAGATTTTGACATCCGCAATTCATCTGCATACGCGTTTAGCTTTCGCAGGCGGTGATTAACGCCGGACTTCGAAATTGGTCCACCGGGAACCAACTGACCAAGTTCCTTCAAGCTAACCTCCTGATGGTTTAGCCGGGTCTGGGCAATCTCACGCAACTTATCCGGCAGGCTGGCCAACCCAACCGTCGACTCAATCAGCTTAATGTTTTCAATTTGCCGGGTCGACGCATTCGCAATCTTGTTCATGTTAGCATTCTCGCAGTTGACAAGGCGGTTAACCGAATTACGCATGTCACGCACAATCCGGACATTTTCAAACTGGAGCATCGAATTCGTCGCCCCAATCAGGGACATGAAGTTAGCAATCTTCTCGGCTTCCTTGAGGTAAACAATGTAACCACTACGCCGGGCCGTGGTTTGGGCATTTAAGCCAAACTTATTCATCATTTCCGCAATCATCTCGTTGTGCTCTTGGTAAAGGGAATAGATCTCCAGGTGGTAGCGGGAAGTTTCCGGATTATTAACCGACCCCCCGGCTAAAAAGGCGCCCCGTAGGTATGACCGTACCATCCATTCATCCTTAAGCATTTCTAAGGGCACCTGCTCTTTGATTTGGTAGTTTTGCAAAATCCCCAAGTCATCTAATACCCGCTGGGCAGAGTAACGGAGCCGGACAATATACTGGTTGTTCTTCTTCAGCTTCATCTTGCGACGAACCACGATCTCACTTTCCACCTGGTAGAATTCCTTAAGCAAAGAATAGATTCGCCGGGCAATCGCTGGATTTTCGGTCTGGATGTTTAAAACTAGCTGGCGGTTAGCAATGGCAATACTCCCATTCATCCGAATCAGTGCCATCAGTTCCGCCTGCGCGTTTTTCTGGTGCACTTTAATGGCGGTCAGTTCCTTTTTGACATCACTTGCGTAGGACATGCCAACACCTCCTTTACTCGTGAACCTGATGAAGACGGTTCATTAATTCTGCGACGACCCGGTCACGGTCATGGAAGGCCCCATTATCTCGTAGACGCAAGAAGTTAGCGCTAATTACCCGGCAATCCAGATCGCGCAGTCCTTGAAAGTCATGGCCCACGGGTTGGGAAATTTCATTCCATTGCTGGAAGTCGAGATAGTTTTTCGGGATCGGTTGGATATTAACCAGGACCGTGTCGATAAACTTCTTGCCCAGGTGCCGGTTTAGTACCCGGACATGGTCAGCATCGGTAAAGTGGTCGGTCTCGCCCTTTTGAGTCATGATGTTACAGATGTAGACTACCTCTGCCTTACTTTCGCAGACCGCCTGCCCCACCTCTTTGATCATTAGGTTGGGCAGGATGCTCGTAAACAGGCTCCCCGGGCCAATCACGATTTGGTCAGCTTCCTTAATGGCCGCCAGGACTTCTGGAACCGGTTTAATCTGATGTCCGTCCGCGTCGTCAGCCGGCGTTACCCACACCCGCTTAATTTGCTTATGGGCCGCCGTAATTTCTGATTCACCACTCATAGTCGTGCCGTCTGTAAACTCGGTATTTAACGTCAATGGTTCGTTGGCCACCGGGTAGACGTGACCACGGATTTTCATCATTTCTGCTAATTCCTGAACAGCGGGGAAAATCCCGCCCTTCATCTCGGAAAGGGCCGAGATAATAAGGTTACCAATCGCATGCCCGGCAAAGAACTGGTCGTTGCTGTTAAAACGATACTGGAAAACGTCTAATTCCAGCGGTGGTAGCTCAGAGAGGGCCACCAAAACGTTTCGAATATCACCAGGTGGTACGACGTTAATATAGTTGCGGAGGATTCCCGACGAGCCACCATCATCGGCGACAGTGACGACCGCCGTCACATCGGCATCTTGGTCCCGGAGCCCGCGGAGGACAACGGGTAACCCGGTGCCCCCACCGATCACAACAATTTTCGGTTTATGGATCATTTCAATTCTCCTTCCTACTTGGCCTTAGCAACATCACGGTGGTAGAGGTTAACCTTGTAGCCGGCGTGCTTGAGGTCGCCTGCAAGCTTGTTGGCAATGGTCACCGACCGGTGCTGACCACCCGTACAACCAATCGCCACGGTTAGGCTACTCTTGCCTTCCCGAATATAGCCCGGCAGTGCGTTTTTCAACAACGACAAAAGGTGGGCATAAAACTCCTGGGCCACGTCACTTTGCATTACATAATCTTGAACTGCCTGGTCGTTACCGGTCAAATGCTTTAACTCTGGGATGTAAAAGGGGTTCGGCAAAAAGCGGGCATCCATTACAATGTCAGCATCGAGCGGCAGGCCATACTTAAAGCCAAAGGACATTACCTCCACAAAGAAGTTACTCCCTTCGCCGTGGCTAAAAAGCTTGTTAATCCGCAATTTGAGGTTACGGGGCGTTAAGTCGGTCGTGTCAATAATTACATCGGCCTGACTCTTTAGTTCACTCAACAGCTGCCGTTCCGTCTCCACCCCGTCAAGGATCCGGCCTTGCCGGGCCAGCGGATGAAGGCGCCGGGTTTCCTTATACCGTGACACGAGTTTAACGTTATCCGCATCTAAAAACAGTAGTTTGACTGCCAGGTCGGCCCGCTGCTTAAGCTCGTTTAAGGTTGGCAGCACCTGGTCATAAAAGCCCCGCGAACGCAGGTCCATTACCATCGCAATCTTGGTAAACTCACCCGATTCCTTAATGACATCAACAAACTTCTCCGCCAAACTGGGTAGCATGTTGTCAATTACGAAGTAGCCAACGTCTTCAAAATCATGGACCGCCTGGGTTTTCCCAGCGCCACTCATCCCCGTGATGATTACTACTTCCATCTTCTTAGTCTCCACTATTTCCCGCTCCTCTCAGACAAGTACTTACCAATTGTACCACACCAGGCCGGGCGTGTCTTTTAATCACCAATGGCGAGGTTATTGGTTCCCAGTTGCTTAATTATTTCCGGAGCCAGGTACGGTGTTAAATTGGCCATGGTTAACTCCTCATCCCCATAAACTTCGATGCCATTACGGGCGAGCAAGGCGGCGGTGACCCCCATTCCCGGGACCTTATTCCCACTAAAGTGACCATCGTAGACTAGGTGCGTCCCACAAGCGGGACTCTTTTGCTTGAGGAAGGCAACCGTCACCCCATGGTCCTGGGCAATTTGCAACACCCGACGGGCAGCCGCAAGGTAGCGCGCGGTCACGTCAACCCCCGCTTGATTAATGACGGTTGCCCGCCCTGTTAAAACATCCTTCCCATCGCCACCACAAATTTCCGCTGGTCGCCGGGGGGTCTGAAAGCCCCCCATTATCTCAGGACAGACCGTAATCGCCTGGCCCAGCGCAACAAGCTTCACCGCCAGTTCGCGGCGAGCATTGCCCCCGTCATAGCGAACGTTGAACCCTGCCAAACATGCACTAATCAAAATCACGTTGACCACTCCTTTTTTATTGATACTACCACAGCAAACACCCTAAGATTAGTTCAGAAGCCGTGACATAATCTCTACAGCCTAGCTAAAGTACGAATAGCGAAGTCCTCCAGCGCCCGGCAAAGCCGAACACTGGAGGCCTATTTGTGCTTCCTAAAGGCTAGCTGCGCGTCGACGGGGGTTCCCTACAGGCTTGCTTCGCTTCGAAAGACGAACTAGCAAGCTAGTTCTCACTCCCTTTGCTTTCACCTTTTATTCTTTGCGGTTCGTGCTGCTGCCCATTTTTGGTCACGGGCCAGCATCTTCTTTAAGTACTGGCCAGTATAGCTTTTCTTCACCTCGGCAACATCCTCTGGTGTCCCGGTAGCCACTACGTAACCACCAGCGTCCCCACCTTCGGGTCCCAGGTCAATCAGCCAGTCCGCCGATTTAACCACGTCGAGGTCATGTTCAATTACTAAGACGGTATTACCGGCGTCCACTAGTCGATGGAGAACGCCCAGTAGCCGTTTAATATCATCCATGTGTAGCCCGGTCGTTGGTTCATCAAGGATATAGAAACTCTTGCCGTGTGACTGACGGTGGAGTTCCGCCGCAAGCTTCATTCGCTGTGCTTCTCCACCGGATAAGGTTGTTGCCGGCTGCCCCAAGTGAACGTAACCGAGGCCAACATCTTCAATCGTCTGCAGTTTCCGCCGGATCTTCGGGATGGCACTAAAGAACTCCAGGGCCTCTGAAACCGTCATGTTCAGTACCTGGGCAATATTCTTTCCTTTGTACTCAACTTCCAGCGTTTCGGAATTATAACGGGTTCCGTGGCAAACCTCACACGGGACGTACACGTCCGGTAAGAAATTCATCTCAATCTTAAGGATCCCATCACCATGGCAGGCCTCACACCGGCCCCCCTTGACATTGAAGCTAAAGCGGCCCTTAGTATAGCCGCGAACCTTTGCCTGGTTCGTCTGGGCAAAGAGTTCCCGGATGTCATCGAAGACTCCTGTATAGGTTGCCGGGTTACTTCGGGGCGTCCGGCCGATTGGCGACTGATCAATGTCAATCACCTTTTCTACGTTTTTAATTCCGCTAATTGAGGAATATTTACCTGGCTTGGCAGAATTATTATTCAGCTTCTGGGCCAACACCCGCTTTAAGATCAAGTTAACCAGGGTCGACTTACCTGACCCCGAAACCCCGGTAACGCAGATAAACTTCCCCAGGGGGAAATCAACGTCAATGTTCTTCAGGTTGTTCGCCGCGGCCCCCTTTAGCATCAGGTGCTGACCATTACCGGCCCGCCGCTCTTCTGGCACCGGAATAAACTTCTTCCCGGAAAGGTATTGACCGGTCAACGACTTCCGTGACCGCATTACCTGCTTGGGCGTTCCGGCCGCCATTACCTGACCACCGTTTTCACCGGCCCCCGGGCCGATATCAATGATATAGTCCGCAGCCCGCATGGTGTCTTCATCGTGCTCAACAACAATCAGCGTATTTCCCAGGTCCCGCATGGCCTTAAGTGAAGAGATTAACCGGTCATTATCCCGCTGGTGAAGCCCGATTGACGGTTCATCGAGGACGTACATCACTCCAGAAAGGTTAGAACCGATCTGAGTAGCCAACCGGATCCGCTGTGCTTCCCCACCGGAAAGTGTCCGAGCCGACCGACTGAGTGTCAAGTACTCTACCCCCACGTTCTTCATGAAGGTTAACCGATCCAAAATCTCCTTTAAGATCGGCCGGGCAATCTGTTCGTTTTGTTCTGACAGCTTAACGCCGCTAAAAAAGTCAATGGCCTTACTAATTGACAGGTCAGACACCTGACCGATATTTTGCCCATCAATCTGCACCGCCAAGGCCCGTTGGTTGAGTCGGTAACCATGACAAGCCGGGCAAGGCAACTCGGTCATGTACTTGCGCATCTGCTCGCGGGTAAAGTCGGAATTGGTTTCCTTGTACCGCCGGCTAACGTTATTGAGCACCCCTTCAAAGGGCACGTCAACGTCCCGGACCCCACCAAAGTCATTTTCATAATGGAAGTGAAAAAGGTGGTCGCCATTGCCGTAGAGAACTTGTTTTTGCTGCTTCTTTGGCAACTTGTTAAATGGCGTATCCAGGTCGATGCCGGCCGACTGGCAGAATTGTTCCAGCAATGCGGGGTAGTATTGCGATGAAATCGGGTTCCACGGTACCATTGCCCCTTCACGAAGGGTCTTAGTCCGGTCCGGAACCACCAGGTCGATGTCAACTTCAAGTTTGGACCCGAGCCCTTCACATTCTGGACAAGCCCCCATTGGTGCATTAAACGAGAAAAGCCGGGGCTCCAGTTCGCCCACCGTAAAACCACAGATTGGGCAGGCGTATTTTTCTGAGAACGGAATTGGGTCGCCACCGATGACGTCCGCAATGGCGTAACCGCTACTGAGGCGGAGGGCCGCCTCAAAAGAGTCAAAGAGCCGGGACCGAATCCCATCCTTGACGATGATCCGATCAATCACCACGTTAATCGTGTGCTTCTGGTTCTTATTTAGCTCGGGGACTTCGTCAAGGTCATACGTTTCGCCATCAATTTGTACCCGGACAAACCCCTCTCGCTTAATGGAGGCGAGAACCTTCTTTTGGCTCCCCTTCTTGGCCCGGACCACTGGGGAGAGGATCTGCAGGCGGGTCCGTTCAGGTAATTCCAGTACCCGGTCAACCATCTGCTCAGCTGACTGGCTGCTAATTGGGATATGGTCATTAGGACAAATCGGCGTCCCCACCCGGGCCCAGAGCAGTCGCAAGAAGTCATTGATTTCCGTTACCGTCCCGACCGTTGACCGGGGGTTGTGAGAAGTCGTCTTCTGGTCGATTGAAATTGCTGGTGACAGACCATCAATCGAATCAACGTCTGGTTTATCCATTTGGCCCAGGAACTGGCGGGCGTAGGCAGAAAGGCTCTCCACGTACCGGCGCTGTCCCTCTGCATATAGGGTGTCAAAGGCCAACGAACTCTTTCCCGAGCCGGATAGGCCGGTAATTACAACCAGCTTGTTCTTAGGAATCTTAACATCAATATTTTTTAAATTGTGGGCTCGGGCCCCGTGGATAATAATCTTATCGTTTGCCAAAAAGCTGCATCCCCCTTTACTTTACTTTCCGCCCGGATTTGGTCTTCTTCCCCGTCATCTGGGCTTTTAATTCCATTACTGTATCACGTAGCGTGGCCGCTTGCTCGAAGTCGAGCCGCTTAGCCGCCGCCTGCATCTGCGCGGTTAATTCGGCCACCATCTTCGCCTGAGCGTCCTTCGAGAGCTTCATAAAGTCCCTAGTAGTAAACTCACTGCTATCTTCTTTTTCACCGGTATCGGCTGTCTTCTTCGTTGCCGAAATAGCTTCTTGAATTGGTTTAACAATCGTGTGTGGCGTGATGTGGTGGTCCTGGTTATACTTCATCTGAATTGAGCGCCGCCGCTTGGTCTCGTCAATCGCCTTTTGCATCGACTCGGTAACCGTGTCGGCATACATAATTACTGCCCCGTGTTCATTCCGTGCGGCCCGTCCAATCGTCTGAATCAGTGATCGTTCATTACGCAGGAAACCTTCCTTGTCGGCATCCAAAATTGCCACCAGGGAGACTTCCGGCACGTCAAGTCCTTCCCGCAAGAGGTTGATCCCGACTAAGACATCAAATTTGCCTAAACGAAGATCCCGGATAATTTGGGTCCGTTCGAGGGTCTTAATGTCGCTGTGCAGGTACTTCACTTTGAGCCCCAGGTCCTTGAGGTAGTCGGTTAAGTCTTCCGACATCTTCTTTGTTAGCGTCGTTACAAAGACCCGTTCGTGCCGTTCGACCCGCTTATTAATTTCACTGACCAGATCGTCAATCTGGCCCATAACCGGCCGTACTTCAATCGTCGGGTCCAAAAGGCCGGTTGGCCGAATAATCTGCTGAGCAATGTGGTCAGTCTGGTTGAGTTCATATGGTCCCGGCGTGGCCGACATATAGACCACCTGGTTAACCCGCTGCTCAAACTCACCGAGCTTGAGGGGGCGGTTATCAAGCGCACTGGGGAGGCGGAAACCGTAGTCAATCAGCATTTGCTTCCGTGCCCGGTCCCCGTTGTACATCCCCCGCACTTGAGGCATCGTCTGGTGGGATTCGTCCACCACCAGTAAGAAGTCCTTGGGGAAGAAATCCAACAGGGTAAACGGTGGCTCACCCGGTTGGCGACCATCCATGTACCGCGAGTAATTTTCAATCCCGTTGGTGTAACCCATCTCCCGCATCATTTCAATGTCATAGGTGGTCCGCTGTTGGAGACGTTCCGCTTCCAAGAGTTTCCCCTCAGCGGTAAACTTCTTAACCTGCTTCTTCATATCACGTTCAATTTGGGGTAAGGCCCGGTCCATCACCTCATCACTGGTCATGAAGTGGGTCGCCGGGAAGATAGAAACCCGGTCACTGTCGCCCAGGACCTCCCCGGTTAGTGCATCGACCTCCCGAATTCGATCAATTTCATCGCCGAAAAATTCAATCCGTATGGCTCGCTCATCCCGGGATGCCGGGAAAATTTCGACCACGTCGCCATGTACCCGGAAACGGCCCCGCTGAAAGTCAATGTCATTTCGGTCAAATTGAACGTTTACCAGGTCACGCAATAACTGGTCACGTTCAATCTGCTGGCCAACGTGCAAGGAGATAACTGAGTTTTGGTATTCCCGTGGGTCCCCCAAACCAAAGATGCTGGAAACGGAGGCCACGACAATTGCATCATTTCTTTCCAGCAGGGACGTCGTAGCAGCATGACGGAGTTTATCGATTTCGTCATTAATGGACGCATCCTTTTCAATATAGGTATCGCTGGACGGAACATAGGCTTCGGGTTGGTAGTAATCATAGTAAGAAACAAAGTATTCGACCGCGTTATGGGGGAAGAACTTCTTCATTTCACCATAAAGCTGGCCGGCCAACGTCTTGTTGTGTGACAAGATTAATGTCGGTTTATTGACGTTAGCGATTACGTTAGAGATGGTAAAGGTCTTACCCGTCCCGGTGGCCCCCAGTAGGATCTGTGCCTTATCACCGGCCTTAATCCCGGCGGTTAGTTGGTCAATCGCAGCGGGTTGGTCTCCCGTTGGCTGGTAGTCTGAAACGAGGTCAAATTTCATATCTGGCTGCCGATAAATCACGTGTCGTTCCTCCCCAATTATTAATTCTTAATAGCGGCCAACACCGTTCGTGGCGCCATTTTTCACACATTTTAGTTTATCATGCAAACATGCATTCGTCTATTAATCTGGACGATGCCCCCTACTAACCACGAAAAGCCCCCAGCATTCAAAAAAACTGAATACTAGAGGCTTTCTATATTGTGCACCGCACCAGGCCAATCGGAAAGTGACCGCCCAGTTACTTTTTCGTCCGGGAGTTGGGAGCTACTCGCGGATGCTTTTATTCTTCAGCAAATGCCTGGAGGGCCTTCTCAAATTCGGCTAACTTGGCATTCGCCTTGTCGAGGGAGTCATCGCTGGTCCCGATGTAGAACTTCAACTTTGGTTCCGTCCCGGATGGCCGGATGGCAATCCAGGTTTCGTCATCGAGCAGGTACCGCAGAACGTTTGATTCAGGAATACCCAGTTCACTAACTTGACCATCAGCCGTCGTCTTGGTCCCCTTAGCAAAGTCCTCGGTCGCAACTACCCGGTGGCCGGCAAAGTCTGCGGGTGCTTCTTCGCGGAATTTCTTCATTAAGCCCTTAATTTTGGCGGGGCCATCAACCCCGGCATAGGTGTTAGCAATCGTCTTTTCACGGAAGTAACCATACTTCTTAAATAGTTCTTGCAAACCATCATAAAGGGTCATGTTCCGGCTCCGGTAGTATGCCGCTACTTCTGCCAACAGGGTCAGTGATTGAATGGCATCCTTATCACGAACGAATGGCTTAATCAGGTAGCCATAACTTTCCTCAAAACCAAACATGAAGGTGTGGTCAACCTGACCAGTCTCGTACTGGTGGATCTGGTCGGCGATCCACTTGAAGCCGGTTAAGACATTGACCATCGCAACGCCGTAGCTCTGCGCAATCTTGGCCGCAAAATTAGTGGAAACAATTGACTTAACAGCGGCCGCGTTCTTCGGCAACGTCCCCGCTTGCTTGTGGGCTTCCAAGATGTAGGCCAGCATGATTGAGGCAATCTGGTTACCGGTCAGTAATTGGTACTCACCATTTGGTTGACGAACGGCACACCCTAACCGGTCAGCGTCGGGGTCAGTTGCAATCAAGACATCGGCATCAATCTGCTTCCCCAATTTGATGGAGCGGACAAACGCTTCGGGGAATTCAGGGTTCGGGTGCTTCAGTCCTGGGAAGTCACCATTCGGCTGGGCTTCCGTTGGTTCGATGGTGAAGTTAGTGAAGCCGGCTTGGCGGAGGGCCCGTTCACCAAGCATCCGGCCGGTCCCACACAACGGCGTAAAGACGAACTTCATGTCCTTACCATACTCCTTGGCTAAGTCGGGGTTAACCGTAACTTCCTTGGCATGTTGCAAGTAGGCGTGGTCAACATCCTCACCCATGACGGTTTCCAGGCCACTATTAAGCATTTCCTGTTCATCCGCCAATTGGATGTCAAAGAGGTCCGCAATCTTGCGAATGTAACCAGTCATCATGTCGGATTCCTTTGGTGGCATCTGCCCACCATCTTCACCGTAAATCTTGTAGCCGTTATATTCCATTGGGTTGTGACTTGCGGTAATCATGATGCCGGCATAGGTCTTATTGTGGCGAACGGCAAATGACAGTTCCGGCGTTGGCCGAACATTATCATAGATGTAGACCTTAATTCCATGGGCACCGAGTACCCGGGCAGAATCATGGGCAAACCGGTAAGAGTTGTGCCGGGAATCATAGCCGATCGCCACCCCCCGTTGCTTAACTTCATCGCCGAGTGACTCCATTAAGGTTGCCAAACCTTCCGTTGCTTGACGCACCGTGTAAACGTTCATCCGGTTGATACCAGGGCCCATCAGTCCCCGCATTCCAGCAGTCCCGAATGATAGTGGGCCATAAAAGGCGTCCTCGATCTCCTTGTCATCGCTCATTGCGTCTAATTCTTGCTTAAGCTTAGGATCGAGGTTGGTCCGCTCTTTCCATACTTGGTAGGTGTCTTTCCAGCTCACAATAAAGTCTCCTTTACTTCTATAATCTGTTATCAGTATACCGCATCTCACCTGCCCTGCGTATCTTTACTAATCATTTTACTAAACTTTTACTAAGAAAAAGGAGTCGGGAAGGTGATCAAGCAGCGTTTGGTCACCTTTCCGACTCCATTAAACTATTTTAATCCCTTAATGTATTGGTAAACCTGCTGGCCAGCGATGGCACCATCACCCACGGCAGTAGCAATCTGCCGCAGTGGTGTCTCACGAACGTCACCGATCGCAAAGATTCCCGGAACACTGGTCTTCATGAGCGTATCCGTCTTGACCCATCCCTGGTCATCCAAGATCCCCAGGTCTGTAAATGGCTTGGTTAACGGTACGTTACCGACATAGATAAAGACCCCGTCAGCGACCAATTCGCCATCTGCACCGGTCTTATTATTATGCGTCTTAACACCGGTAACCTTAACATCATCACCCACGATTTCAGTCACACTGGTGTTATAAATAAATTCCATCTTAGCATTCTTGACCGCCTCATCTTGGAGCATTGGCTGGGCCCGTAATTCATCGCGCCGAACTAAAACCGTTACCTTCGCCGCAAGCTGGGTGAGGTATAGTCCCTCTTCCACCGCGGAATCACCGCCGCCAACCACTACCAGGTGCTTGTCTTTAAAAAAGGCCCCGTCGCAGACCGCACAGTAGGAAACCCCCCGGCCGCTAAATTCTTCTTCACCGGGCACCCCAAGCTTACGGTGGTCAGAACCGGTAGCGACCACCATTACCGGTGCAACAAAGGTATCGCCCATGTCAGTCGTTACCTTCTTCAACTGGCCATCAACCGTAACACTGGTAACTGTTCCGTAGGCGTATTCAGCCCCAAACTGGGTCGCCCCTTGATACATTTTTTCAGCCAGTTCCGGGCCTTGGACATCCTTAAAGCCGGAATAGTTCACAATTGACGCGGTGTTATTAAGGTTGCCACCGTAGGCCCCACGATCAAGCATTACTACCTTAAGGTTCGCCCGGGATGCATACAAAGCGGTGGTCATCCCACCGGGACCAGCACCGATGATAATTACATCATATTTCTTCTCATCAGCCATTTCACATTCCTCCTCAACACTATTAATTATTCATTATCTTAACCAAGTAGGGACCACTTGTCTAGCTTTTTGCTTACAAAAAATAAGGAAGTGTAACAGGTTAATCCTGTCGCACTTCCTTTATTTGGGATCTAAAAACTACTTCTTATTGCCCTTATCCTCGGCTGCTAGCTTAGCACCCAAGTCCTTGATGTATTCACGAAGTTCATCTTTGACTTGGGGGTGCTTCAGACCATACTCAATGTTGGTCTTCACCCAGCCAAACTTATTGCCGACGTCATAACGGTCCCCAGTGTATTCACGTGCAAAGACCCGTTGCGTCTGGTTAAGGGTATCAATTGCGTCCGTCAGTTGGATTTCATTACCCTTACCCGGTTTGGTCTTGGCCAAAACATCAAAGATTTCTGGCGTAAAGACGTAGCGACCAATGATGGCAAGGTCACTCGGCGCATTCTTTGGTGCTGGCTTTTCCACAAAGCTGGTAACGTTGTAAAGTCCCGGCGTCACTTCCTTGCTGGGATTAATTACTCCGTACTTCGCCGTGTCTTCATGGGGAACCCGCATTACCGCCAGCGTTGAAGCGCCCGTCTGGTGGTAACTTTCAATCAGCTGCTTAGTTAGTGGTTCACCGTTGTTGTTGATGTTGTTGAGGTCATCACCAAGCATTACGACAAATGGTTCATCACCAATGAAATCACGCGCCGTTAAGACGGCATCACCCAGGCCCCGTGGGTGGGACTGCCGGATAAAGTAGATATTGATGTCAGTGGTTTCTTCCACTAACTTCAGCATCTCATCCTTGTGCTTGGAGCGTAAGTTATCTTCCAATTCAGGGTTGGAATCAAAGTGGTCCTCGATTGACCGCTTGTTCTTACCATCAACCACCACAATATCTTCAATTCCCGACTTGCGAGCTTCCTCAACGATAAACTGAATCGTTGGCTTATCAACAATCGGCAGCATTTCCTTGGCTAATGCCTTAGTTGCTGGTAGGAAACGGGTCCCCAGACCTGCTGCAGGAATAATTGCCTTTCTAACACGTTTCATAACATTAAAAATCCTTTCATTACTTCAATTTCTCTCAGATTGTACCCGGTAACATTTTACCATACTTATTCAATCTCGGACGTTAAGTCCCGGCTCATTAGCTGAGAAATTGCATCCTTAATGTCCTTACCATGGTACAAAACCTCGTAAAGGGATTCGGTAATTGGCATCTTTACTTGGCGTTTCCGGCTTAATTCATAAGCAGCCTTGGTCGTGTAGACCCCTTCGATTACCATTCCCATGTTCTTAATCACATCATCCAGCTTTTGGCCCTGGCCCAGCTGGTAACCGGCCCGCCAGTTACGCGAGTTCTTGCTCGTAGCGGTAACAACCAGGTCACCAACACCGGACAGGCCAATAAAGGTCATTGGGTTAGCACCAAAGGCTACCCCCAAGCGACGAATTTCGGCCAGGCCCCGGGTAATGAGAGCTGCCCGGGCATTATCATGGTATCCCAGGCCTTGTAGGGCCCCCGCACCAATGGCGATGATGTTCTTCAATGCGGCGCCAAACTCGGCCCCGATTACGTCATCATTTGTATATACCCGGAAGTAGGAATTACTAAAGAGTTTTTGAACTTTCTTGGCCTTTTCCAGGTCCTCACAAGCAGCGGTGACCGCCGTCATATCCTTGATGGCCACATCCTCCGCATGGCTAGGACCGGATAAGACAACAATTGCTGACCGGTGGGCTGGTGCAATTTCTTCTGCTAGCATCTCAGATGGTCGTTTGTAGGTATTTTGTTCCAAGCCCTTAGTAGCGTGAATGATCAGCGGCTGCTGTTCCAGTTCACCAAGAATTTTATCCAGTTGGTCGGCAACCTGGCGGAGTCCCTTTGTCGGGATGACAATTAAAATAACGTTGGCCCCCGTAACGGCCGCCTTCATGTCGGTCGTCGCCACTAACTTATCAGAATAAACTAAAGTCTTCATGTAGTCGGGGTTGATGTGGTCTTGGTTTAACTGGTCCACTTGCTTTTGGTTACGGGCCCACAACATTACCGAGTGTCCATTCTCAACCAACATGTTTGCTAGAGTACTGCCCCACGAGCCAGCACCTAGTACCGCAATTTTTTCTGCCATAACCATTCTCCTTATTTTCAATACTAATTACTTGTCCAATACCAATTACCCGTCTTACCGTGGCGTCGCACGAGCAAGACGATCACAGCGCCCACTAAAAAGACCAGCGACAAGAGTTGCGAAACCCGAATTGGGCCCAGCATGAGGCTATCCGTCCGCATGCCTTCAATTACGAACCGCCCGACCGCATACCAGATTACGTAGGACAGGAAAACTTCGCCCCGCCGAAACAGGTGGTGGCGGTGGCGGCAAAGCATCAATAGTGCAAAGCCGGCCAGGTCCCATAGCGACTCGTACAAAAAGGTTGGGACCCGGTAGTGGCCACCAATGTACATCTGGTTAATAATCCAGTTGGGGATGTGTTGGGCAACCAGGGCCGCCCGCGTGGTGATCTGGCCAAACGCCTCCTGGTTCATAAAGTTTCCCCAACGACCGATTCCCTGGGCCATTATCAACGGGGGCGCAATGATATCCACCATCGTCCACATCGATAAGTGGCGGGCCCGGCAAAAGAAGTACAGGGTTAAAAAGCCACCGATAATGGCGCCGTAAATCGCAATCCCCCCATCCCAAATGGCGATGATTTCGCCGAGGTGGCGGGAGTAATAAGGCCACTGAAAGATAACGTAGTAGAGTCGGGCGCAGATGATCGCCACCGGAATCGCCCAGAGGAGGTAGTCGTAAAAGTAATCTTCCTTGACACCTAACCGTTTCCCTTCGGCTACCGAGAGGATCAACGCTACGACAACGCCAGTCGCAATTATGACCCCATACCAGTGAACTTCAATTGCCCCCAGGTGGAAGGCAATCGGGTTAAGGGCACCTACGATTGTCCCCATTACTTCCCCTGCTCCTTACTGTCACGGGCAGAGTTCTGTTTGATCAACCGGTTCAGGTTTTCATCAAAGGTCTTCGTGGCGTCGTAGCCCATTGTTTCTGCCCGGTAGTTCATCGCTGCCGACTCGATAATGATGGCAAGGTTTCGCCCGGTTTTAACCGGTACCGAGACCTTCGGAATAATGACCCCTTGAATCGTCTGGGTATCACCCCGGTCGCCCAGCCGGTCAAACTTAGTATCGGGTGTCCAGGTCTCAAGGTGGACAATCAGGTTGATGTTATCAACCGGCATAATTGCCCCCGTGCCATAAAGCGTCGATACGTCAATGATGCCGATCCCCCGAATTTCCATCAGGTGTTGGAGGATTGCTGGTGCGGTCCCAATCAGGGTCTGTTCGTCCCGGGCATACACTTCAACCCGGTCATCAGCCACTAACCGGTGACCACGCCGGACTAATTCCAGCGCCGTTTCACTCTTACCAACCCCAGAATCACCAGTAATCAAAACCCCAACCCCACTAATATCAACCAGGACCCCATGGAGGGACTTCCGTGGTGCTAACCGTCCCAGCAGGTAAGAAGTCATGTTACTTAAGATCTGTGATGAGGTCAGGTGGGTCCCCAAGATCGGAATGTGGGCATCCGCCGCCGCGGTCTTTAATTCCGCGGGAATTGGCAAGTTAGTGGAAATCACAAAGCACGGCGTCTGGGGGGTACACATCCGGGTCATATACTCCGTCATCTGGTCATGCGTCAAATCCTTTGAAAAGGAAATTTCGGTAATTCCCAAAAGTTGGATCCGCATTGCGGGATAGTGTTTAAAGTAACCCGCAAACTCAAGGGCCGGTCGCGAAATATCACTAGTAGTGATTGTCCGGCCAAGGTAGTCGTCGCCTTGTAGGACCTTCAGACGGACCTTTTCAACTAATTCATTAACAGTAACGTGGTTTGGCAAACTAACTCACTCCTTAGTAATCTGACTGGTGACTCGTGATAATCATGTTGCAGATCGACATAATAATTGCCACCAACATCGCCGACCAAAACGAAGAAAATCTGAAGTACAGCGACCCAATTAACGCCGAGGTCAACTCCAGCATTGCCCCATTAATAACAATGCTAAAGAGGCCCAGGGTCAGTAGGTTAACCGGTAACGTTAAGATCACTAGGATCGGCTTAACCGCCACGTTAAGGATTGCGAGAACAAACGCTGCTAGTAAGGCCACCCAGGCATGACTAACGTAGATCATCCCCGTTCCCGTGAACAGGCCGGCCAGGGCGATGAATAAAA
Organism: Candidatus Limosilactobacillus intestinipullorum; assembly: GCA_019117185.1. Taxonomy (GTDB): domain Bacteria; phylum Bacillota; class Bacilli; order Lactobacillales; family Lactobacillaceae; genus Limosilactobacillus; species Limosilactobacillus intestinipullorum. The sequence continues at coordinate 21,515 of DXAF01000041.1, forward strand.
TCGTATCAACTAGAACTTTCTTCCAAAAAGTCATTATGATCTTCCATTTCTTTTAATATCTTTTTCTTCAACATCCGTCAGTGTACGACGGGATTGCTTCTGGGCCGTCCCGTCAATTCCTTGTTGAAAATCATTGAGGTTCTTAAGAAAGCCCAAGAACCCCGGGTGTTGCGGGTCAGGTGGCATTATGAGGACCATAATCGCATAAATAACAATCCCCGGGACGAGCCCACTTAAAATACTCAAGATCACGTAAGCTACCCGAAAAATATTTGGTGAACAATTAAAGTATTGGCCAAAGCCACCAAAGACCCCTGCCAGGATCCGGTCACTTCCGGAACGGGTTAACCGTTTACGTCGGCTTTCTCTCATCAAATCACCCCTTTGTTTAAATATTACCTGCTTTTATTCCCAACTGCAATCGCCTTTATTGGGGATTCTTCTGACTTAGTTTCCACTGTAGGTAGGAATTAATGAACGGGTCCAAGTCCCCATCCATTACTGCTTGGCCATTGTGGGTTTCATAATTAGTCCGGTTATCCTTAACCAGGGTATAGGGGTGGAAGACGTAGGAGCGAATCTGGGAGCCCCAGCCAATTTCGAGCTGCTCACCCTCAATTTCGGCACGCTTCTTAGCCTTTTTTTCTTCTTCCAACTCATATAACTTGGACTTCAACATGTTCATCGCCGTTACCCGGTTTTCAAGCTGGGACCGTTCCGCTTGCGAGGAGGCCACCAGGCCAGTTGGCAAGTGGGTAATTCGGACGGCGGACTCAGTTTTGTTAATGTGCTGACCACCAGCCCCGCTGGAACGGAAGGTGTCTACTCGCAAGTCTGACGGGTCAATATCAACCTTCACGCTCTCGTCTAGTTCTGGCATTACGTCAACCGAGGCAAAGGAGGTATGCCGGCGACCTGCCGAGTCGAACGGTGAAATCCGTACGAGCCGGTGCACCCCTTTTTCGCTCCGCAGGTAGCCAAAGGCATTGTGACCTTTAAACAGGAGGGTCACACTTTTAATCCCGGCAATATCACCAGCTTCGTAGTTCGCAGTCTCCACCGTAAAGCCGTGCTGCTCACCCCAACGTACGTACATCCGCAATAACATATCGCCCCAGTCCTGGGCTTCCGTTCCCCCGGCGCCAGGGTGGATTTCAAGGATGGCGTTGCGACTATCATATTGTTCATTCAGCAGTTGATTTAACCGATACTGCTGTAGTGCCTTGTCGGTTTGGGCAAAGGAATCATCTAGTTCCCGGGTCAGGTCTGGATCAGGTTCTAATTCCAACAATTCGACATTGGTACTTAGGTCCGCAATTTGGTCCCGTAACTGGACAAAGGTGTCCCGCTTCTCCTTTAATTCGTTAGTCTGATTGATCTTTTGCTGGGCCTGGGTATTGTCATCCCAGAACCCTGGCTGCGCCATTTGGTGCTCATTTTCCGCAATCTGCTCGTCTAACGCATCGAGGTCAAAGAGACCTCCCGAAGCGTGCAACTTCAGCTTGCATTGCTTCTATTTTCTTCTTAGCTTCACTTAATTCCATCACTGCTGCCTCCAAATACAAACATACGGCAGTGGTACCGCCATGGGTGACCTTACTGCCGTACCTTATTGCAATTTTCGTTTGGTTTAACGGGTAACGTTTTGCCGAATTTCAGACTTCATGAAGAGCCGGGTCGTCTCATACTCAATATCGGCAATCATTTGCTCAAACATGTGGTAACCGGCCGTCTGGTATTCGACCAGTGGGTTCAATTGACCATAACCACGAAGGCCAACGGATTGTCGGAACTGGTCCATCACATCAATGTGGTCGGTCCAATGGGAGTCCACTACCCGGAGTAAGACGACTTTTTCAAACTCCAGCATCTGTGAAGGGTCGGTTAAGATCTGCTTCTTTTCGTCGTAAACTTTTTCAGCAAAGCCCATTAAGAAGTCGACCATCTCGTCTTGGCTCTTGCCTTCAAGGTCCTTGACACTAATTGTCCCGGGCTTAACGATTACTTCTTCTGCAAAGTCAATAATTCCCTGCAGGTCCCATTCCTTTTGGTCCCCTAACGTGTGCTGTTCAACTTCACGCTGGATCGTGCGTTTAAAAATTGGCATTAGGACCCACTTTAAGGACTTGGTTTCGGTAATAATTTCTTGCCGTTCCTTGTAGATAATCTCCCGCTGTTCGCGCATTACGTCATCGTATTGCAAGACATTCTTTCGGGAGTCGTAGTTGTTACCCTCAACCCGCTTTTGAGCTGATTCAACTTGCCGCGTCAAGAAACGACTCTTGATAACGGCGTCTTCGCCTTGTACCTTCATCCGGTCCAGGAAAGCCTTAATCCGTTCACCACCGAACCGCTTCATCAAGTCATCTTCCAGTGACAGGTAGAATTGGGACAGACCCGGATCACCCTGCCGGCCAGACCGGCCCCGCAGCTGGTTATCAATCCGCCGTGACTCATGCCGTTCAGTCCCGATTACGGCCAAACCACCTAGTTCACGGACGCCAGGGCCTAACTTAATATCAGTCCCCCGCCCGGCCATGTTGGTAGCGATGGTAACGGCGCCCCGTTGACCGGCATTCTTGATAATATCAGCTTCCTTGGCGTGGTTCTTAGCGTTTAAGACCACGTGCGGGATGTGCTCCTGGTCTAGGAGGTGGGACAAGTATTCTGACGTCTCAACCGCCACGGTCCCAACCAGGATTGGCTGACCCTTAGCATGAAGGCTCTTGATCCGCTTGACTACGGCCGCAAACTTACTCTCCAGGGTCGGGTAAAGGAGGTCCGGCTCATCCTTCCGTGCTACCGGCCGGTTCGTCGGGATGGTAATGGTCTCCATGTTGTAGATTTCACGGAATTCTTCTTGCTCCGTCTTGGCTGTCCCGGTCATCCCGGCCAGCTTGTTGTACATCCGGAAGAGGTTCTGGTAGGTAATGTTGGCCATCGTCTTGTTTTCTTCCTGGATCTTAACACCTTCCTTGGCTTCAATTGCCTGGTGAAGGCCATCAGAGAACCGCCGGCCTTGCATTACCCGTCCAGTAAAGGAATCAACGATCAACACTTCACCGTCAGAAACCACGTAGTCCTTGTCTAGGTGCATGATGTAGTTGGCCCGCAGCGCCTGGTCCAGGTGGTGGGTCAAGGCCGTGTTTTCAGGATCGTACAGGTTCTTTAAGTTGAAGTACTTTTCCGCCTTCTTAATTCCCTCATCGGTCAGTGATACCGTCTTAGATTCCAGGTCGACCTTGTAATCAACCTCATTCTTTAACTGCTTAACGAAGCGGTCAGTTTGCTTGTAAAGTTTGGAAGTCCCGGTCCCTGGTCCAGAAATAATCAGTGGTGTCCGGGCTTCATCGATCAGAATCGAGTCCACCTCATCGACGATCGCGTAGTTAAGGCCCCGTTGAACTTGGTCTTCCTTGTAAACCGCCATGTTATCACGCAGGTAGTCAAACCCGATTTCACTGTTAGTCGAGTACATAATGTCTGCCTGGTAAGCTTTTCGCTTTTCATCCGGGCTCATCTCGGAATTGTTAATACCGACACTGCAACCGAGCCAGTTGTACAATTGTCCCATCTCAGTTGCGTCACGCTTGGAAAGGTATTCATTAACGGTAATAACGTGAACCCCCTTGCCGGAGATCGCGTTTAGGTATACCGGCATGGTGGCGGTCAAAGTCTTCCCTTCACCGGTCTTCATTTCCGCAATGTTACCTTCGTGTAGGACAATTCCACCCATGATCTGGACGTGGAACGGGTATAGTCCCAACACCCGCTTGGCGCCTTCACGTGCTACCGCAAAGGCTTCCGGGAGCATGTCATCTAGTGATTCGCCCTTTTGATAACGTTGCCGGAACTCATTTGTCTTTGCTTTTAGCTGGTCGTCGCTTAAGTCTGCCATCGGTTTGGCATATGATTCAACCTTGTTTGCTATTTTATTAATCCGCCGCAGTTCACGACGATCGCTTTCAATCCATTTTCTTAAAATGTTGGCCATAAAAGCGTCCTTCCTAATATTTGTGCCTGAGTGCAAATTGCAAAAGGTGCTACTCAAGCCAATTATATTTTTATCTTAACTGTAATATTCTACCACGTTGGCCAGCAATTGAAAACCAATGCCAATTCTTCCCAGACTACACTACTTACGCCCGGTTCTTAAGTATTGCCCTTTAAAACTAAAAAAGAGGTTGGTTGCCAACCCCTTTTACTGTTTATTCAGCTTCAATTAAACCGTAACGGCCGTCACGACGGCGGTAAACAATGCTGGTACCATTGGTTTCAGCGTCTTGGAAGACGAAGAAGTCATGGCCAAGCATGTCCATTTGAAGGACCGCTTCTTCAGGATCCATTGGCTTCAGTGAAACTTGCTTAGTCCGTACAATCTTCAATTCATCATCATTTGATTCTTCATCCGATGGGACGAATTCAAGGTTCTTGAAGCCCTTCTCACGTGACTTCCGGTTAACCTTGGTCTTGTACTTACGGATTTGCCGTTCCAGCTTGTCCGTTACTAAATCGACACTACCGTACATGTCATTTGAAGTTTCTTCGGCCCGTAACGTCAGGTATGGGAGCGGAATTGTAACTTCAACCTTGTAAGTCCGGTTAGAGTAAACCTTTAAGTTCACGTGGGCAGTTGCTTCGACACTATCCTCAAAGAACTTTTGCAGCTTGCTAATCCGCTTAACCACATAATCCCGGATTGCATCTGTTACTTCAACGTTTTCACCACGAATATTGAACTTTAACATTGTACTTCTCTCCTTTCAGTCCAAGCAATTGCTTGATCTGATATCAGAAGGACCACTCTTCTCATATCCTACTTGTATTATAGTGTACTTACGATTAATTCACAAATTTATTACTAGATCCTTTAAATTAATTTAACGAGCCAAAGAAACACTAATAACGGTAGTGGCACCGGCGCCATAAACCAGGTTGGCGGCATGATAAATTGTCCGGCCCGTCGTGTAAACATCATCAACTAATAGGACCCGCTTCCCCACGAGTTGGGCCGGGTCAACAAGGGCAAAAGGCTGGGGTGCTTGCAAGCGCTCATGACGGTTCTTCTTTGACTGGGCCGTCTTGTCTTTAACCCGGGCGGTCAAACACGTCGTCAACGGCACCCCTGTTAGTAGGCCCGTAACCTGGTTAAAGCCCCGGGTCTGCATCGTCGTTGCGGTTACTGGGATTGGCACTACCAAGTCAGCAGATAGTTTCTTAACGGCCGCTACCAGGGTCGGCTGAAACACTGCCCGCAAGCGGTAGTCACCATTAAACTTGTAGCGGTGCATAAAGTCCTTCATCGCTTCATTATAACGGTAAAGAGCCGTGTGCCTTAGCTGCCACTGATAAAGCGACCGCCAGCGACGACACTCACGGCAAATCGTTGCCGTCGACTGGGGTGCACTGCACACCGGACAGGCCGGTCCATGAATGGCGGTAAACCGTGACCAACACTCTTCGCACACTACCGGCCACTCAATCTTTCCCGGCCATAAAAGATCACGAATGGCCAGCCGCTTGGTAACAAGCCGGTTACAAAGCAGGCACTGCATCTTGACACCGCCGGCCCTTATTATTCATGTAGGCCACCTGGCGAACCGCTTGGTTAACCCGTCGACAATGGTCAGCCACCCAAAATTCAACCCGTCCGGTTGGCCGACTGGCGGATCGCCCAGCCCGACCAGCAATTTGTACCAATGCCGCGGTTGAAAAGACAGCATCATCGGCACCCAGCACAAATACGTCAATTTCGGGAAAGGTCACCCCCCGCTCCAGGATTGACGTGGTAATTAAGAACTGATACTGCCCATCACGCATTGCCTGAACCTTCGTCAAGCGTGCCGGATCACTAGCATGGACAGTTGCAAATGACTGAGACGCAAAGTAGCGGTGGACGGCAGCCGCGGCCGGCGCCAGGTCTTTAACGTGGGGGACAAATAGCAAGAAACGGTGTTGTTTCCTTAATGCTGACCGCATTACTCGCACCAACTGGGATGGCATTTGCTGGTGCCTCAGTTGCACCCGCCACCGTCGGGCCAGGTGGCAATGAATTGTTGGTAAAAGGTGGCCATGGAAGCGAAGCGGTAAGTAGGTTACGGCTAGCTTACGTTGACGAACGGCACCTTGCAGGGTGGCATCAGGGGTCGCCGTCAAGAAGAGCCGGCCACCCGTCTTTTTTACCGCCTGCCGGCTGGCGTAAAAGAGCAGTGGGTTGGCAGCGTAAGGAAAGGCATCAACCTCATCGATAATTAGATTATCAAAGGCGTGGTAAAAACGCAGCAGCTGGTGGGTGGTGCAAACCGTCAATTGGGCATAGTGGTAGGGGCGTTCCGCCCGCCCATGTAGCAATGCCATTTCAGTATTAGCAAACGCTGCCCGCAAGCGGGGGTAGAGTTCGAGGCAGACATCGACCCGTGGTGAAGCCACCGCTAACCGCTCCCCCCGGGCCAATGCCGCGGCAATTCCGGGAAACATCATTTCAGTCTTCCCCGCCCCAGTCACAGCCCATAATAACTGGGACTGGTGGGCAACCATCCGGTCCGCAACCTGCTTAGCCGCCCGGGCTTGCAGCGGCGATAATTTGCCGTTCCAGGTTAATACCGGCTTCTTAAGTTCAAATTGATTTGCCTCGGGAACATGATAAAATTTGCATAGTGTTGATACGCGACCCAAATTAATGCATTGTGGACAATAAAATTCACCACCCGGTAACGCCGCTTCGTGTACAGGGGTCACCTGCCCACAACGACCACACCGCACCACCGCACCTTCACGGGTAATTGTCTTGAGCGTGGTCACACCGGCAATCTCCGGTTGGTGACGGTTAACTAATACCAGCCGACCATAATATTCAGTTAACGTCATGTCAACACCTCCCTAATTAATAAAGACGGTAAGTATCACTAAACGTACGGAAAGAAGTTTTTTCATGGAACAACCATTTCTTACCATTGCCCAAGCAACTAAGTTTGAACTAATCATTAAGAAGTCCCGCTTCATCTGCGCACTGCAGCGGGTAGAAACTGAAGAGGAAGCGCAGGCATTCATTAAGACGGTCCAAACCGCGAACCGCAAGGCCACCCACAACTGCTTTGCCTACCTGGTGGGGGACCACGACCAGGTACAACGGGAAAGTGATAACGGTGAGCCCAGCGGAACTGCTGGGCTCCCTATCCTTGAGTCCCTCCAACTCGCCAAGCTCCACAACGTGGTGGCCGTCGTTACGCGTTACTTTGGTGGCATCAAGCTTGGTGCCGGAGGCCTCATCCGGGCATACAGCAACGTCACCACGAAGGCCGTCCACCAGGCGGGAATCGTCCAACGGGTGAAGCAATTAAGGCTGCAAATCACGGTTTCCTACCGTCAACACGACGCCCTCGTTTACTACCTCAAAGAGCAGCACCTAACACTGGCTGGTGAAGAATACGGTGTCAACGTCACCACCAACGTATTCGTTAACGAAGGGGATGCGACGAATATCATGACCAACTTGCAAAACCGGTTTAATGACCAGCTAATAATCAAAAAGGCCGGCAGCCACTTTCATGAAGTGCCTTACCAACCTTAAGAAAAAGCGGGACTGTGACATCCCCACAAGAAAATGTTACAGCGCAGTACACAAAGAGGGCTCTAGCGTCCGGATTTTCCGAATGCTAGAGCCCTCTTCTTTGCTTTGTGATTCTTAAAACGCGCGTCGACGGGGGTTTCCGACAGGCTTAACTAGCAAGCTAGTGCTGTCTCACTCCCCCTTCTATGACAAAATGGCTTCAACAATATCAAGTATCACGACCAGTGCAACCAGCACCGCAAGTCCCGCGGAGAGGTGCCGGGCATGGCGGTCCCCACTTTTAATCTGGGGCCAAAAGAGGCCCAAGTAAGCACTAACCAGCAAGACGCAACCGATGAGTCCAAAGATTCCCGAGTGAAAACCCCGGCTATCAATCGAATAGCCAGCCACAAAGAACAGGCCCAAGGCAAACGCCAAACCAAATAACAACTGTTTATTTTTCATTTGCGTCCCCGTTATTCGTGTAGGTGGTAGTTATAGCTGGCCACAATGATGTTTTCGCGCGAGTTAAGAACCGCCCGTAAGCGTACACTCGTCTGGTTATGCAGGGCAAGTTGCCACGGGTGCTTCGGGATAAATTGCGGTACCAGCACCGTTGTGGAGTAATTGCGTGCCTCCGCTCGTTTAGCAATCACGTCAACAAAGCGGAGTGTCGGCTTAGCAATTGACCGGTACGAGGAGTGAATATCAACAAACCGCACGTCCGGATATTCGGCCTTGAACTCATTGGCCGTCTTATGCTCCTTGCCAGGGTTTTCGTCAAAGGAAACATGCATCGCGATTACGTAGTCCCCAATTGACCGGGCATAGTTAATTGCTCCCCGGGTAACCCGGGTCACGTTACCAACCAAGACAATCACCGTAGCACCGTCGTAATCATGGAGCTGCACCTTCGTTTTCTCCACCACCCGGAGTTGGGCCGCAACCTTTGTGTAGTGGGTATGGATCTTATGGAACATGTACAACAGCAACGGCATGATGATCAGGTATGGCCAAACATTGCCAAAGTGTTGCCAGAATAAGAAGACCACTAATGACAATGAAATAGCGGCCCCCACCAGGTTGATAAAAGCCTTACCGACCCACCAACCTTCGCGTTCCCGGAACCAGTGAATAATCATTCCGGACTGGGACAGGGTAAATGGTACAAAGACCCCGACGGCATACAGGGGGATCAGGTTATTCGTTTGACCATGGAAAATTAGGATCAAGATGATGGCCCCAATCGCCAAAGAAATAATCCCGTTGGAATAACCCAGTCGGTCCCCACGGTCCATAAAGGCGTGCGGCATATACTTGTCCTTTGCCATGTTAAAGGCCAGGATCGGGAAGGCTGAGAAACCAGTATTAGCCGCCACTGCCAAAATCATTGCGGTCGACAGCTGTAGTAGGTAAAAGCCTAAGCCGTGACCACCAAAAATCTTCAGGGCAATCTGTGACAAGACCGTCGTCCGGCCATTTGGAACCACCCCAATAAAGAAACTAAAGAAGATAATAGCAATAAAGAAGAAGGCCAGGATTGCACTCATAATTGCTAGTGTCGTGGCCGCGTTCTTTTCCTTCGGCTTGTTAAAGTTTGGTACCGCGTTACTGACGGCTTCCACCCCCGTTAGTGAGGAAGAACCGGCTGAGAATGCCCGGATAAACAGTACGACCGACATTCCAGCGACGGGTGTCCCATAGTCGGCTGGGGCCTGGTAGTGAATATTACCAGTTGTAATGTCGTATATCCCCCAAATAATCATGGCAAAGATCATTACCACGAAGAAGTACACCGGAACCGTTAAGAAGTTAGCACTCTCGCTCATCCCCCGAAGGTTCATGAACATAATCAGTAGCACGATAATAATTGCAATCGGGATCGAGAAGCGGTACAAAGCGGGCACGGCCGATGTAATCGCCTCAACACCCGAAGTTGTCGAAACGGCAACGGTCAACATGTAATCAACCAGTAAGGAACCCCCGGCAAAGAGGCCCCCATTACTCCCCCAATTCTGGGTAGCAACCACGTAAGCCCCCCCACCACTCGGGTAGGCCCGAATGATTTGCTGGTATGACAAGGTAATTGCCAGTAACAGTACCAGCACAATGGCCGCGATGGGAATCGAATACCACAGTGCCGCTGCTGAAAGGGTCACCAACACCGTCGTAATCTGCTCAGGACCGTAGGCGACGGACGAAATTGCGTCTGAAGAAAGCATCGCCAACGCTTTAAACTTAGTCAGATGGGACTGGCCCTCATCAAGGGTCTTTAGTGGTTTCCCAATCAGCACACGTTTAAGATAACGCCACATAACTATCCTCCTATTTACCGATATTTTGTTTAGTCTATTTTAATCCTATGACTGGACAATGTTACAACTAATTATCCTACTTTTCAATTATCATGGCGAAGGAAATCCAAATTACCGGCAAAAAATAAAAAGGCCGAAGCCCCAATCATCGTTAAATCATCGACGAGCTGAGCTTCAGCCAATTATTTTAGTAATGTCAAATTACATCATACCGCCCATGCCGGCACCGCCTTGTGGTGCAGCAGGAGCTTGGTTATCCTTCGGGTCTGGCTTGTCGGCAACAACTGCTTCAGTTGTCAACAGTAATGCTGAAACAGAAGCGGCGTTTTGCAATGCGGACCGGGTAACCATCGTTGGGTCAACGATTCCGGCTTCAACCATGTCTTCAAACTTGTCATCGGCGGCGTTGTAACCAACACCTTCCTTTTGACCCTTCAGTTCGTTAACGATAACTGAACCTTCAACCCCGGCGTTTTCAGCAATTTGGCGAACTGGTGCTTCCAAAGCAGCCTTAACGATGTTAACACCAGTTAATTCGTCACCACTAGCTTCTACCTTTTCAAGTGCGGGGATGACGTTTACCAGTGCCGTACCACCACCAGGAACGAAACCTTCTTGGACAGCGGCCCGGGTAGCGTTCAAAGCATCTTCGATCCGGTACTTCTTTTCCTTCAATTCGGTTTCCGTAGCGGCACCGACCTTAACAACGGCCACACCACCAGAAAGCTTTGCCAAACGTTCTTGGAGCTTGTCCTTATCAAAGTCAGAGGTCGTCTTAGCGATGGCTTGCTTGATTTGGTCAACCCGTTCAGCAATGGCTTCCTTGGCACCAGAGCCATCAACAATGGTGGTAGCGTCCTTTGTAACCGTAACCTTGTTAGCTTGACCTAATTGGTCAATCGTAACGTCCTTCAGGTTCATCCCGAGGTCATCAGAAATAACCGTACCACCGGTCAGAACAGCGATATCTTGGAGTTGGGCCTTCCGCCGGTCACCAAAGCCAGGAGCCTTAACGGCACAAACGTTGAAGGTCCCACGAATCTTGTTCAAAACAAGGGTTGGCAATGCCTCACCAGTAATGTCATCGGCAATGATCAAGAGTGCCCGGCCTTGTTGAACAACACTTTGCAGTAATGGAAGGATGTCTTGGATGTTACTAATCTTCTTGTCAGTAATCAGGATGTAAGGGTTATCCAGGTCGGCTTCCATCTTGTCGTTGTCAGTGACCATGTATTGTGACATGTAACCACGGTCAAAGCTCATTCCTTCAACAACGTCAACACTCGTGTCCACACCACGAGAATCTTCAATCGTGATCACACCATCGTGACCAACCTTTTCCATGGCATCCGCGATCAGCTTACCAACCTCTGGGTTAGCAGCAGAAATGGAAGCAATTTGGGCAATATCGCTCTTGGTCTTAACTTCGTGGGACATCTTCTTCAGTGCCTCAACAGCAGCCTTAGTTGCCTTGTCGATCCCACGACGAATACCAACGGGGTTAGCACCGGAAGCAACGTTTTTCATTCCGGCATTTACAATTGCTTGTGCCAAAACAGTTGCGGTCGTTGTACCGTCACCGGCGATGTCGTTAGTCTTGGAAGCCACTTCGGCGACCAACTTAGCACCCATGTTTTCAAATGGGTTCTCTAATTCAATGTCCTTGGCAATCGTAACACCATCATTAGTGATGGTTGGGTTACCGAACTTTTGACCTAACACAACGTTGCGGCCCTTAGGACCCATGGTTGTCTTAACCGTGTCAGCCAGTTTATCAACACCAGCAAGCATGGCACTACGAGCGTCTTCTGCGAACTTAATGTCTTTTGCCATTTATTGTCACCTCAAAATATTTACTTAATTCTGATTTTATTTACGTATTTAATAATTAGTCGATTACCGCTACTAAGTCCTTTTCGTGAACTACTAAGTACTTTTCACCGTTGTATTCAACTTCATTGCCGGCATACTTATCAAAGAGTACCCGGTCGCCTTCTTTAACAGCTGGAGCAAGCTTTTCGCCGTTATCAAGGGTCCGACCCTCACCAACAGCAATAACCTTACCAGTAGTTGGCTTTTCCTTTACGTTCGAAGCAAGGACAATTCCGCCAACTGTCTTTTCTTCTTCAGTTTCAGCTTTAAGAACAACGCGGTCTCCTAATGGTTTTAACACGTTAATCCCTCCATCTTGTTAATTATTATTTTAAGTTTTAGCACTCTTACGTCTTAAGTGCTAACCACATTTACTACTATACCATTTTCCTCCTAAAAAGCAATGATAAAGTTTGACTAATTTTGACTTTTCGTTCAAGATGCGGGGAAACCGCCCCGGTGGTAGCCAATTAAGGGCACTTCCGCCGGCCTAATTTCCTACGACTACAATATAAAAAAGAGTTGGCACTGCTATATAACATCCAACTCCTTATTTACTATTTTTTACTACCATCCGGTCCATAGTTTTTAATAAAGTAAATTAACGTCTGCAGTTCATTCGTCAGGTCAATATTTTGCACCTGAACACCCTTCGGCACTGACAGGCGAACCGGTGAGAAGTTCAAGATCCCCCGGACCCCGGCTTCAACCAACTGGTCCGCCACTTCTTGGGCATGTTCGCCCGGAACGGTTAAGATGACAATATCAATCTGTTGTTCCTTAAGTTGCTTCTTAATGTCACTAGCCGGGTAAACCGGAATCCCACTTTTAATCTTGTTGGCTAACTCGGGCTTCGTGTCAAAGGCGGCACTGATCCGTAAGTTCGTATCCTGGTGAAAGTTGAAGTTCAACAGGGCGCTCCCCAGACTCCCAACCCCGACTAAGGCAACGCTCACTAGTGAATCCTGGTGGAGGATTCCCTTGAAGAACTTGAGTAGGCTGGCAACATCATAGCCATACCCCCGCTTGCCAAGCTCACCAAAGTAGGAAAAGTCGCGCCGAATCGTTGCAGAGTCAACCTGGACGGCTTCCGATAGCTCGGTTGAAGAGACCCGTTCCTTCTTCGCATTTAGTAAAATTGTGAGGTACCGATAATAAATCGGGAGACGACGTGCTGTCGCTCTTGGTATTTTCTTAGTAGCCATATTAATTTCTATTCCTTTCTCAATCAATTATTTAGTTGCTTTTGACTGCAAGTAACCGCTAATTGCAGCCAGCATTCTGGCCTTGTGAAATTTAGTTCCTAACTATTCTAGCAATTTTCCCTGCTTTTGTGAAGTGATATACAATATAATTTTCGTATTTCAGTAAAACTTAATGAAATCTGCTAAAATAGTTAAAGAATATTGATTGAGCGAGGTTTCAAAATGATTCTGTTGCAAGCAAGTGACGTTGAGCGCCGCTTTGGTGCTGACGTATTATTCCATAACATTAATTTACAGGTGCAAGACCATGGCCGGACCGCACTGGTTGGCCGTAACGGGGCTGGTAAGACGACCCTTCTAAAAATGATCGCCGGGATTACCGAACCGGATGAGGGAACGATCAGCAAGGTAAAGAACCTCACGATTGGTTACCTAGCCCAGGACCAAGGGCTTGATAGTCAAAACTCCATCTGGGCGGAACTGGATACGGTCTTTGCCCCCCTCCACCAAGAAGAGGCAACCATCCACGAACTGGAACAGCAATTGGCAACGCTCGATTCCAGCACCGACCATTATCAGCAAGTCTTAAAACAATACGACCACCTCCAAACTAACTTTAAAAAGGAAGGTGGCTTTGAATACGAGTCCCGGATGCGGGGAATCTTAACCGGCTTTGGCTTTGGCGAAGAGTATTATGATACTCCGGTCAACGCCTTATCCGGTGGTCAAAAGACCAAACTCGCCCTGGCCAAGATCTTACTCCAGGCGCCGAACCTGCTAATCCTTGACGAACCGACCAACCACTTGGACATGGGGGTCCTGGCTTGGCTAGAGGATTATTTAAAAGGTTACAGTGGCGCTCTCTTAGTCGTCTCTCACGACCGGTACTTCCTCGACCACGTCGTTAAAGATGTCTATGACCTCGATAACCGGACCCTCCACCATTACACCGGTAACTACACCCAGTTTGTCCAGCATAAGCAAGAACGGCTTAAGGCCGAGTGGAAACATTATGACCAGCAGCAAAAGAAGATTGCTAAACTCGAAGACTTCGTAAACCGTAACATCGTCCGGGCATCAACCACCAAGCAGGCCCAGGCCCGTCGCAAGCAGCTGGCTAAGATGGACCGCTTAGAACGGCCAACGACCGATGACCAGTCGATCCACTTCCATTTTCACAGTGATAAAGACAGTGGTAACGAAGTCCTGGACGTTGACCAACTAAAGATTGGCTACGATGACCAAGTCCTTGCGGGGCCCCTTTCGTTTGCCGTCCGCAAGCCCCACCGTCTCGGTATCATTGGCCCAAACGGGATTGGCAAGTCCACTCTACTTAAGACCCTCCTCCATAAGATTCCCGCGATTAGTGGCACCATCAAGCTTGGTGCCAACCTTGAAATTGGTTACTATGACCAGGAGCAACAGCAACTACACCCTGATAAGACCGTTTTGGATGAGGTCTGGGATGACCACCCCGAGGTAGCCGAAAAGGACATTCGCTCCCTCCTCGGCAGCTTCCTCTTTGTTGGCGATGACGTCTACAAGGTTGTCCATGAACTTTCCGGGGGTGAAAAGGCCCGGCTGGAATTAACTAAGCTGTCGTTTGAACCGATTAACTTCTTAATCCTCGATGAACCAACCAACCACCTGGACATTGACAGTCGGGAAGTGCTCGAAAGTGCCATCAACGAGTTTACGGGAACCGTCCTCTTTGTTTCACACGACCGGTACTTCATCAACCAGGTGGCCACCGATATCTTAGATATGCGTGCTGATGGAATTAAGCACTACGAAGGAAATTATGATGACTACCTCACCGCTACCGCCAGCGCGGGGCCAGCACCGAGCACCGGTAGCACAAGTGCACCTAAGGAACCGGCTTCTAAGGGAAAGCAATCTTACCAGCAAAGCAAGGACCAACAACGGGCCCGGCGTAAGCTCCAGCGAGAAGTTGACCGGTTGGAAAAGCAAATGGGTGACCTTGAAAGTTCACAGGCCGCAATCCAAGAGCAGATGAGCCAGCCCGAAGTAGCCACTGATATTGGTAAGCTAACCGACCTCCAAAAGCAACTTGACGATCTTAAGAACCAGTCGGATGAGGTCGAACTAGCCTGGACCGCGGCTGCGGAAAAACTAGAAGAATTTGACCAGACAAATTAGAATTTCAAAAAAGGCAGGAGGCTTCGTCCCGTTACCCACGGGTCTCAACCTCCTACCTTTTTTATTTACTTGCGGAACTTGCGGGTGTTTTCAGCAAGGTGGACCAGGTTGCGCAAGAAGTCATGCGTGCTGGCCTCATAATTATATTTCTTTCCCAGGTCATAAATGTAACCATTAATGTAGTCAACCTCAGTAAGACGGTCCTTAGACATATCTTGATACATTGATGGGTAATGCAGCGGGTTCGTTACCTCACTGACGTACTTAATCGTTTGCCATTCTTCTTCCCGGGTACTGAGTAACTGGATGCCCGCCCGTTCAGCAACGTCAAAGGCCTCGTTGATTAGCTGTTTGCCTAACTTTTCTGCGCCGGGGTAGTCGATGAACTGCCCCATTTGAATCTCAAACAGCGTACAAATCGTGTTAATCACGGAGTTAAAGACAACCTTGGTCATCAAAGTCCCCAGGAAATTGTCATTTAGGTGGGGGTTAATGTTGGCAGTGGTGAAGTCCGCCACAATCTCCTTGACCCGCTCATCCGCCTGCCCGGTCTGCGCGGCCAGGTTAATTGACCCGGCACCGGATTTACCGATAAAGTCAACATCCCCCGCTTTATTGAGCACCGTTCCAATTAGGCAGGTCCCGGCCACGACGTGTTCTTTAGGGAAGTACTGGTTAATCTTTTCAATGTGTCCCATCCCATTCATGCCGGAGAAGACGTACTGGTGGTCCGGATGGAAGAAGTGGGCACTGCGTTTCAAAAGGTCCGCTAACGTCATTTGCTTGGCAAAGACGATGAAGACGTCCGGGTCACCTTGGTAGTCTTCTGGCGAATAGATGTTAATTGGTACCAGGTGGCGGTTTTCATGGTCCCGGGAAACGTAAACGCCCCCCTGCTTTTGAATCGTCGTAACTTGCGGTGCCCAGTTATCAACAAAGTCAACCTTAGCACCAGCCACTTCCTGGAGCAGGACGCCAAAACGCAGTCCCATTGCCCCAGCACCTAAAACTGTATACTTTAATGTCATACTTAATTCCCCCTTAGTCTAATCAAACAAGTGCAACTTAGCGACCCGGGCAACGGCCTCTTTCAGACGGGCGGGCTCAATCAATAGCCCAATCCGGACGTAACCTTCACCATGCTCGCCGAAGCCATTACCAGGAGCAACCGCAACGCCGGCCTTGTCCAATAATAGGTCGGCAAAGGATTCACTAGTGTACCCCTTTGGCACTGGCATCCAAGCATAGAAGGTCCCCTTAGGAACGAAAGCGTGCCAGCCGATCTTTTCGGCCGCATCCACGAAGGCATTGCGCCGTTCTTCATAGCGGCCAACGATCTTGGCAATCTCACCATCCCGCTGGGGGTCCTTTAAGGCATCGATTGCGGCCCGCTGAAGAGCGGGGAAGAGGCTAACAAAGAGGTGGTCTTGGATCAAGTTCAAGGCCCCAATAATGTCCTTGTTACCAACCGCAAAGGCGACCCGCCAGCCGGCCATGTTAAAGGTCTTGGAGAAGGTATAGAACTCAATCCCCACGTCCTTAGCCCCCGGTGTCTGCATGAAGCTAAGCGGAGCCTGGCCGTCAAAGCCCAGGGCACCGTAGGCGAAGTCACTAATGATACCGACGTGATACTTCTTCGCCCAGGCCACTAGCTCCGCATAAAACTCCTTCGTTGCTACGGCCCCGGTAGGGTTGTTCGGATAGTTCAGGTAGAAAAACTTGGCCCGCTTGGCGACCGCTTCTGGAATTGCCTTGAGGTCCGGTAAAAAGTTATTTTCTGCTAACAACGGTACGGTTTCAAACTTAACCTCGCCGAGGGCGGCACCAGAGAAGTAATCTGGATAACCGGGATCTGGTAGTAGGTAGGTATCTCCAGGGTTCATCAACGCCCAGGGTAATTCAACCAGGCCAATCTTGGACCCGCCCAAGATTGCCACTTCCTGTTCCGGATCGAAATGGGCACCGTACTTTTCGGCATAGAAGTCAGCGGCGGCCGTTTTAAATTCTGGCAGGCCTTGGAAGGGTGAGTATTTGTGAGTTGCTGGATCGGCCACCCACTTCTGGGTCGATTTAACAATGTAGTCAGGGGTTGGCTTGTCGGGGTTCCCCTGCCCCAAGTTAATTACGTCCACCCCGGACGCAATCTTGTGGTTAACCTTTGCCACCAGGCTGGCAAAAAATTGTTTTGGTAAGGTATCGAGTAGCTTTGATTGTTGAAATTCCATCTCAATTCCCCTTTTCTCTTTTATTTGTATAGTTCTGGACGACGGTCAGCAAACACGGGAATCGGTCCCCGGACCGTCGCCAACTGGTCAAGGTCTAGTTCAGCATACGTAATGCCATCCTCTTCACCCGCATCAGCGATGACCCGGCCAAGGGGGTCAATCGCCAGTGAGTGGCCGTTAAAGTGGTTATCCGGATCATCCCCCACCCGGTTGACGGCGACCACAAAGGCCTGGTTTTCAATCGCCCGGGCCTTTAACAGCATCTCCCACTGAGGGATCCGGACATCCGGCCATTCCGCTGGGAAATAAAGAACTGCTGCACCATGACGAGCCACGGTCCGTACCCACTCGGGGAAGCGAAGGTCGTAGCAGATAAAACTAGCGCTCGACGCCCCCGCCAGGCGGAAGTAGTTTTCCTGGTCACCGGCCGCCAAGTACCGGTGCTCATTCATCAGCCGGAAGAGGTGGACCTTATCATATTGACCAACCACTTGGCCAAGGGGGTCAACCACCAGGGTCCGGTTGTAAAAGTGACCGTTTTCCTTTACGGCAACCGACCCACCAACGATCCCAACCTGGTTTTCGCGGGCAAGCCGGTAAAATAGTTCGGTAGTCGCCTTACCGTCCTCATCGGCTAACTGGTCAAGCTGGTCAAGTGCGTAGCCGGTATTCCACATTTCAGGGAAAACAACCACATCGGCGCCGACCATGGCCGCCTGGGCCGTTAATTCAGCTACCCGGTGCCGGTTTGCTGCTGGGTCGGCAAATTGAACATTAAATTGTGCTAGTGCCACTTTTATTTTCATCTTAATACACCTCGTTAACTAAAAAGGGCCCCCATCCACAAAAGGACGAGAGCACCCGTTTTACCACCTTAATTTACCGCCACTTCGCAGTGACAGCCTCAATAAGTCAAACAACTTAGAGTCGCTAACGGGACTTGACCGTTGCTGGTTTGCACTTGTTCACCAACAAAAACTAATAGCAGACCATCTTCCTCATTTGCCGTGACCCCTTCTCACCAAGTAGGGGCTCTCTTAGCACTGCTAAATAAGTACTCATCTGCCGTTCGCTCAAATATCATTAACGGTATTCTAATCTTTCTTTAATTTTATGTCAATACTTTCTCAGAATTTTCCCAATGAACCGGTTCTATTGTACAATTAAGCTATCAGTTAGGAGGTTTCCATTATGAAAGTTACGGTTGTTGGCGTCGGTAATATGGGGACGGCGATTATCAAGGGGCTGTTAAGGAGCAAGCACGACGAGGTAGCGGGGATGAACCCCACTAATCCCCGGGTCAGTGCCTTTGCTAAAGAAGCTGGTTTCCCACTTTACCGCACCGCCGAAGAAGTCATCAGTCAACACCCAGACGTGGTTATCCTAACCACACCGGCAGCAATCACGATCAGTATCGTTAAGGGCTTTACCTCCTTGGGTCGGCAAACGGTCATTATATCGGCCGCAGCCGGGATAAAAATTGCGGACATCAAGGCGATTCTCCCGGACAACCCCGTGGCGGCAATTATTCCGAACACGCCGGTTGCCGTGGGTGCGGGAACGATCGGCCTCGCTTTGGCCAATGACCTGCCGGCTCCCGCTTACGACCAGGTCACCCACGTTCTTAGCCAGTTGGGCGACCTGGTGCCCGTTAATGAAGACCAGCTCAGCATCGTCGGCGTAGTTGGGGGATGTGGTCCAGCCTTTGTTGACGTCTTTATGGATGCGCTGGGCGACGCCGCGGTCAAGTATGGTTTAGACCGGTCGACAGCCTACCAACTCATCGCCAGCATGGTCAAGGGGAGTGGGACCTTAGCGGCACAAAGCAAGCTCACCCCCAGCCAGCTCCGTGACCAGGTTACTTCACCGGGTGGCACAACCATCCGTGGTGTTGAGGCCCTCGAAAAAGCTGGCTTTCGTTACGCTGTGATTGATGCAGTTAATAAAGCTAACCAGTAGTTCAACCTAGTATGCTATATGACACCATATTTAAATGACCCCTAGAGTTCGGTCGGTTTACCGTCTCTAGGGGTCATTTATGTTTCTTATCTACTTGTTAATCCTATTTCATGCGGTCAAACATCAGCCCCGGTTCAGCATTCAGGTCCCAACCGGCCCGGTCACCATGCTGGTAGTTAATGTAACCCGCCGCGCCGATCATCGCAGCGTTATCACCACATAACTTCAGTGGTGCTTGGAGCATTGTCACTGTCGGGTGGTATGCACGCATATCATGGTCCAACCGCTGCCGTAAGCCATGGTTAGCAGCCACCCCACCAGCAAGGATTAACTGCTCAACCGGGTACTCAGTCAACGCCCGCATTGTCTTTTCTGCTAAGACATCAACGACACTCTGTTGAAAACTGGCCGCCAGGTCATACTTATTGAGCTTCTCGCCCCGCTGGTCAGCATTATGAACCGTGTTGATAAAGGCACTCTTGAGCCCACTAAAACTAAAGTCCAAGTTATCTTCCTTTTCCATCGCCCGTGGGAAATGGAAGGTGTCGTGGCCCTGGGCCGCCCACTCATCAATCGTCTTCCCAGCAGGATAGTTAACCCCCAGGACCCGGCCAATCTTATCGTAAGCCTCACCGGCCGCGTCATCACGGGTTTCACCAATGATTTTATATTCATGTTCACGCGGCATGTAAACCAGTTCGGTATGTCCACCCGAAACTAGTAACGCCATCTGTGGGTACTTGAACGCACCGACAAAGCGGGCGGCATACAGGTGACCAGCCATGTGGTTAACCGGGATCAGGGGCAACTGGTGGGCCCAGGCGACGACCTTGGCTGCCGTAACCCCCACTAGCAATGACCCCACCAAACCGGGGCCATACGTCACGGCCACCGCAGTCAGGTCGCTATAACCGACGCTGGCTTCTTCCAGTGCCTGGTCGATGCACCGGGTGATCCATTCAATATGGTGACGGCTGGCAACTTCTGGAACCACCCCACCAAACCGTTGGTGGCTATCGATCTGGGTGGCCACGATGTTACTCAAGATCTTCGTGCCGTTTTCAATCACCGCCACACTGGTTTCATCACAACTTGTCTCAAAGGCAAGAATTAAGTTTCGTTCTGCCATTATTACTCTCCTCTACTCAGTAAATCTGCCTGCATATCAACGGCATCCTCATGGTTATCCAGATAATAGCGCCGCTTGATGTGTTGTTCGCGAAAACCCAGCTGCTCATAGAGGTGACGGGCAACAAGGTTATGAACCCGCACTTCCAGGCTTAGCGAATGAAGCTGGAGGTGGCGGGCATAGGCAATTGCCGTCTTAATCAGATAGGTCCCCACCCCACACTTTTGCCACGCAGGTGTAATTCCAATGTTGGTAATATGAAGATCAAGCCGGTACCAATCTACCGCCATGCCGATGAACCCCACTACCTGGTCATGGTGCTCGACAACAATGTACAAGCGGTCGTGGTGCCGGCTCAATTCAAGCTGAAAAGCCGCATAGCTCCACGGTGCAGTCCCGTATATTTGCTTTTCAATCGTGACCAGCTCATTGATATCACTATCGCGTGCCTGCCGAACGGTATAGTGGTGACCACCAATCATAATCAAGCGCCGACTATAGTCGAGAAAGGGCTGGTGACGGGCATTAACGTTACAGCGGTACCACGACTTAAACTTCTCGAACATAATTCTTTCTAGTTTCTCCTGGATGTAGTTTTTGCCAGTTGGCTTCCGCCTCTGTAATCCGTAAGTAGTGGGGCACAAACGGGTCAATTTCTTTAACGGCTGGTAACTTCTCCCCGTCTAAGGCCAGTTGGTAAGTCGATGGGATCCCATAGGCCCGCGGTGCCAGGCTCACATTGGCCGGCAATTGTTCAAATTGGTCACTAATTTTCTTAGTCAAGTGGCCAACCAACGTCACCGGCCGTTCAACGGCCGCAAGTTGGTCCAAAAGGGTCGCCATTGCCAGGTGCTGGTCTTTGATTAGGTTAACCAGTTGACCATCCTGCCACTGGTAGGCTCCCGCAAAGACGTTCCCCCGCCGGGCATCGAAGAAGGGAACAATTACTCGGTCACTTTCGGGCAGGACGTTTCTGGCAACCACGGCTAAACTCGATACCCCAACTAGTTCCACGTTGAGGGTTTCTGCCAGGGTTTTGGCCGTTGTGGCCGCAATCCGGATCCCGGTATAAGACCCTGGTCCTTGGGCTACCACTACCCGGTCGATATCAGTGGGTTGCCACTTTACCAGTTCAAACAGGTTGTTAATGGTTGGCATTAAGTAAATACTGTGGTTTCTGACCATGTTCAGTGTGGTCGTCGCTAACAATTGGTCATCTTCAACCACCGCCACGCTCATGGGATGGTTTGAGGTATCAATGGCAAGTACTTTCATTATCGATCATCCTTTCAATCATAGACCATCTTATCACACCCACTCCGCTTTTGACACTAGGCAGTAAAAGTACCATGACGTAAGCTCGACCACCTATAGAAAGTGCGAACAGCGCGGTATACAAATGGCCTCTAGTGCTCGGCAAAGCCACCGAACGCTAGAGGCCTATTTATGGCGTGAACGTGAAGTCATAAATGACTCCTGTCACGATCTTGATAATTAATTAATCGCGGTCATCGTAGCCCTTTGGGTGTGTGGAGTGCCACTTCCAGGCCGTTGCAATGATGTCATGCACATCGTCGTACTTTGGCTTCCAGCCCAGTACTTCGCGGGCCTTATCACTAGCCGCAACTAGTGAATCAGGGTCCCCTGGACGCCGTGGTGCCATCTTAGCCGGAATTGGCTTGCCCGTAACTTCCCGTGCCGCTTCCAACATTTGCTTGTTTGAAAAGCCGGTCGATGAACCGAGGTTAAAGGCATTACTCTTGTTGCCAGCTTCCAGGTACTTGATTGCCAAAATGTGGGCATCCGTCAGGTCCATGACGTGAACGTAATCCCGGACATTAGTACCATCTGGCGTGTTGTAATCGTCACCAAAGATGCTCAGTTCCTTCCGCTTGCCCTGGGCAACTTGTAAGATAATTGGTACCAGGTGGGTCTCAGGACCGTGGTCTTCACCAATCGTCCCGTCAGGAGCGGCCCCCGCCACGTTGAAGTACCGCAGGGCGACGAACTTAATCCCGTAAGCCTTATCGGCCCATGCCATCATCTTTTCCATCATTAACTTACTCAGGCCGTATGGGTTAATTGGGTTTTGCGGGTCCGTTTCCTTAATCGGCATGTGCTCGGGGACACCGTAAGTAGCAGCCGTTGAGCTAAAGACGATGTACTTAATATCATGGTCGTGCATCGCTTCGAGAAGGGTAATCATCCCACCGGTATTGTTATCAAAGTACTTTAACGGCTTGCTCATTGATTCCGGAACAATTGAAAAGGCCGCAAAGTGAACCACCGCCGTAATATCTTCATTATCGAAGATTTTGTCCAAGAACTTCCGGTCCCGGATATCACCTTCATAAAACTTGGCCTTGGGGTTGATTGCATCCCGGTGGCCCGTTGATAAGTTATCAGCAACCACGACGTCTTCACCGTGTTCAACTAAATTCTTAACCATGTGGGAACCGATGTAACCAGCTCCACCAGCAACTAGAATTGCCATCTTGTTTCCTCCTTGCTACAGCGACCACCATCAATAATGGCGCTTACATTTCATTCAACTTGATTGTAGCACAGACTAACTAAAAAAATTAGTAAATTTTAGTAAAATTAGGTAAATAACTACCCAAAGTCCACGAGCCGTTCCTGGTACTTAAATAACAGCCCTTCCCGTAAACCACTATTACTAAATTTAACCTCGTCAATAGCCAACTGACGCATCAGGGCCAGCATCGGGAGCAGGCCACCGACAATTACGTCCGCCCGTTCCTTATTGACGCCCCGAATGGCCGCCCGCTCGGTCCGGTTTTGCTCGAGAAGCTCATGCATAATGCCAAAGGCGGTACTTGAAGAAAGCGTCAGACCATGGATGGGCGCCGGTGAGTTGTCAACCGCGTTTCGCCAACGGTAAATTTTGGCCAGGGCCCGGTTGCAACCACCGAGGGCCACAATGTTGGTCCGCCGGAAGCGACTCAACCACTGTTGGTGTGAGAGGGCTTCGTCCACCTCCACCATGGCGTCAAAGAGGTCCGCGGCATTGACCTGGTCACCAAGTCGGTACCGTTGAGAAAGGATGACTGAGCCCAGGGGGATACTGACGGTTTCTTCAGCCGCCCCGTTATCAACCCCCACCAGTTCCATGCTGGCTCCGCCGGTATCGATAATCAACCCCTCCTTAATGGGGAGGGTGTTGCTGACGCCAACGTAGTCCAAGTACGCTTCCTGGGCCCCGGAAATCACCCGAATATCAAAACCGGTCGTCTGCTTTACCCGGTCCAGAAATTCCTGCTGGTTTTTAGCCTGCCGGACCGCGGCCGTAGCAACCGGCATGATCTTTAAATGGTCATACTGGTCACAAATTTCACGAAACTCCTGCAAGGCAGCCAGTGTCCGCTGCATCGGCGCTTCTTTAAGGAGTTTTTCCGGGCCCATCTGTGATGACAACCGAACGTAACGCTTAACGTATTGTTCAGCAACCGCGGAGCCATCTTCTAAAATCGTGCTGATTTTTAACCGGACCGAGTTCGAGCCAAGGTCGATTACCGCTAACTTATTTGCTTTCGTCATGATCATCCCCTCTTTCCTTTAGGTGGAGTACCGGAACGTGCTTTGAAAGGGTCTCAAAGACCGTCGGGAAGTGGCGCCGGGCCTTTTGCTGGTGACTATTTTCCCGGTTTAACTCGACTGCTTCATGAACAAAGTATTCCTGGGAGTTAAACGGTACATCGTCTCCCCGGTCAATGCGCTCATAACGGTCCCCCACAAGGATCCGGGATTTAACGTTATCCTTCCACATAATATTAAAGATCTGGATCGCCCGGGCCTTGGTGTCCGCCTGGGTGACTGGGTAGAGTTCTTCAACCCGCCGGTTTAAGTTCCGGGTCATCATGTCGGCGCTGGCCAGGTAAATTTCCTCGTGACCGTTACTTGCAAAGTAGTAGATCCGGGAGTGTTCCAAAAAGCGACCAACAATCGAGTGGACCTTGATGTTGTCATGCAGCTCCGGGAGGTCATTACGCAAGCAGGTAATTCCCCGCACCAGGAGTTGGACCTTTACCCCATTGGCTGCCGCATCGTAAAGGTGGGCAATGATCTGCTTATCGGAGAGCGAATTCATCTTCATCCGGATTAGTGCTGGGCCACCACTTTTAGCAACCTTAATCTGGTCATCGATTTTCTCATTAATGAAGTCCCGGATCCCATCCGGTGATACCCGTAATTTATAGAAGTACGGCGGCCGGGCAAAGCCAGACAGCATGTTAAAGAGGTTGGTCATGTCAACCCCGAGTTCGTGATCGCAGGTAAACATCCCCATGTCGGTATAGAAGTGGGCCGTAACATCGTTATAGTTCCCCGTTCCCAAGTGCATGTATCGGCGGAGGCCATCCTCATCCCGCCGGATTACAAGGGCTACCTTACAGTGAGTCTTTAAGCCGACCAAACCGTAAATTACGTGACACCCCATTTGTTCCAGGCGCTGGGCCCAACGAACGTTATTTTGCTCGTCGAACCGGGCCTTGACTTCAACCAGTACCGTTACCTGCTTTCCGCGCTGGGCCGCCATTCCCAAGTACTTAATAATCGGTGAATTCCCGGAAACCCGGTAGAGGGTCATCTTGATCGCCAATACCGCGGGGTCCATTGCCGCCTGGTGAATGAAATTGACGACCGCATCGAAGTTATCATACGGATGTTGGACCAGGTAGTCGCGCTGCCGGATTGACTTAAAGATATTGTGTTCCATGTCAAGGGCCGGGTTTAGGTATGGTTTAAACGGCTTAAAGCGCAGGTCGTCATGGCCATCAACCATCCCCGCGAGCTTCTTTAAAAACGTTAGGTCAACCGGGCCATCCACCCGGTATATCGACCGTTCGCTAACGTGGAGGTTATCAACCAGCTGGTCTTCAAGCCAGTAGGCAATGTCATGCTCCACTTCCAGCCGCATTACTTGACCGTGTTCCCGCTCCCGCAGCTGGTGCTTGACCGCCCGCAAAAGGTCAGAGGTATCTTCATCAGCCACGTCTAAGTCCATGTCCCGCATTACCCGGTAGGTCGCACTAGCCATGATTTGGTAACCGGGGAAGAGGAAGTTTAAGAACTCCTTGACCACCTCGTCAATTAGGATGAAGTTATTCTCACCAGGCAGGCGAACCAGGCGCTTATAGATATCTGGTACCCGGACCGTCGCAAACTTAATGTCAGATTCCTGGCGGTCATCATGGGGCTCTGCTTGCTTCCGTTCAACTTCTTGGTCCCCTTCCAAGGTCTCGTGCTTAAGCGGGGTCTTGGCATGGGGGTCCCGCCGAAGCTGCACGGCAATGTTTAGCGAGCTATTTGAAATAAAGGGAAACGGACGGGAACTATCGTCGGCCATCGGGGTCAGGACCGGCATGAGCTCATCATTGAAGTAGCGGTGGATAAATTCATATTGCTTGGTAGAAAGCTCCTTAATGTGGAGGAGGTTAATCTTTTGCGCCGCTAGTTGGGGGATAATTTGCTGGTTATAAATCTCGTACCGTTGTTCAACCATCCGGTGTTCCTTACGGTTAACGGCATTGAGCTGTTCTTCCGGGGTTAGTCCGGAGGCGTCCGTGCTGGTCACGTTAGCTGCTGCAAGCTTGTGCAGTGATGCCACCCGGACCATGAAAAACTCGTCAACGTTACTCTGGGTAATCCCCAAAAAGTTGGCCCGTTCCAACAGGGGGTTATCCATGTCAGTCGCTTCACCCAGTACCCGGCCGTTAAAATCAATCCAGCTCAGTTCCCGGTTCACGTAATTTTCTGGTTTATAAAAGTCCTTATACATCCCTAATTACTCCTCTCAACTAAAACTGGTTTGATTCCGTAAACGTCATTGAACAAGCTGGCCTTTGAACTAAAGGACCACTTTTCAAGAACCAGGTCATCGGTCGCACTGGCCCGAATCTTCAAGCGACCATCATTGGTTAGCTTGAGGTTAATTGACTTAATCTTTTGCTGACGAGAATCATCTAAGGAATCAACGACCCGTAAAATCGCCGCCAGCTTGGCAATCGTCAACTGAATGTCATCATCTAGGTGCCGGTAATGGGGCTGTAAGGCCGTCGGTGACTCGGCACTGTGGTAGCGAGCCACCTCGGCAATGATCCGGTTATCTTCATCCGACAAGCCAATCATTGGGTTAGCCCGCAGGATGTAGGCCGAGTGCCGGTAGTGGCCTCTTTGGTTAATAAAGTTACCAATGTCATCAACCTTGCAGGCAATTTCTAGTAAGAGGCGCTCATGGTTACCCAGCCGGTGGATTGGCCGTAGTTGGTCAAAGAACTGGAGGGCAAACTTAGTCACAAACCGCTGGTGGGCCCCGTCCACCCCATAACGTTGGGCAAGGTCATCCGCGGACGTCCGTATCATCGTCTGAATCTGTTGACGGGACTGGTCATTTTGAACCGCAATCCCGTTTGTCAAACCATCCATCACCGAAATATCAGTAATATAAACATTAGTGGGGTTAATCAGTTCCTCAGCCCGGGCAATGACGAGATAGTTAGGAACCAGTAGCCGCCGTTGTCGGTCGCCGACCGTAAACTCATCCCACAGCCGTTCCGCCGGGGCCAGCAGGTCAATTTGATCGATGGGATTATCGAAGATATGGGCCGGTACCTCACCAAGATGGTCGCCCTTAGGGATATAACGTTTAGCCAGGGTGGGGGCGTTTTGGATAAGTAACGTCGTCTTCTTTTTCTGAATCAATTCTGGGGCGATGTAGCCGAATTTACTACTGATGTAGTCCTGGATAATTTCCTGGGGGTTCGTAGTGGTCTGCCGCAGCCGGTCGACCAGGTGGCTGATCTGGGCGCCACCAAGGTCTAATTCCCACAGGGTTTCAAAGTTACCGTGGTGGAAAAAGGCCAAAGTCATCGTATCGAGGCCCAGGCTAACGAGGTACAGGCAGTGTTTGCTTAGCTTATTAAACTCCTTTAAGTGGGTTACCACGCAGCTCATTGACTGGGCCATCAACTGGTTGTTATTCAGCCAGTGAACTTTCAGCCCTGTCCGGACTTCCAATTGGTCCGCCACGTATTGTGCTGTAATCTCATCAAGATCTTCCAAGGCACCGTAAAAAGACACCTTTTTAACTTGGTAATCCTTTACTAACTGTTTAAATCCCTCAATATTGTTAACGATTGCTGCCATGTTTTCGGCATAGTTGGCAATTCGCTTTGTCCCCACCATCAGGGCGCCTGACTGGACATTATTAATGACTTTCAAACTGGGTTGTTCAATAATCCGTAAGCTTACCTGGTCAGGCTCCAGGTAGATTACGGCGGTTAATGACTTGGTCACTTTACCCCTCCTCTACATGGCTCGTATTATTTTCTTTATTATTATAGCCCAAGATTAGGCCAGGCTAAAGATAAATTCACCACCGGCTAAATAAAAGAACCCCTGTCATACCAACATTATCAGTGGTCAGGGATTCTTTTGATGGTTCTATAATTTTACGGACGGTTGCCAGGTTAGTTCGGCAGTGGTGCAACATTGACCGGCCGACCAAATTTCGTGGACTGTCTTAACCACGCCTTCATGGTGGACGATTCGGTAGCGACTTTCGACAACCGCACCTTCCTTAACTTCTTCGCCATACTTGATGGCCAATGACTGTGGTTGGTAGCGCCGCAGGAAGTCTGCCCCCAACGGGTCTAATACCCAGTCAAGGTAGCGGGCATTATTGACGTGGTGGTTAATATCAATATCAAAGTAACGTACCCGGTAGGTTTGACTGGCAAAATCGGCCCCCAGTTTAGCTGGGGTGGTCAGGCGTGGCAACCGCTTCTCTAGCGGCGAGTCAAAGGGCACAATTAACTGGTCCGGAATCCGCATTAACCGGCGCTTAGCCAGGTTCATCATTACAAATAACGCCCGCAAGCGAACGTATTCATGCTGGTGGCGCTGATCACAGAGCCAAAACTCCCGGAGGGCAAAAAAGCGGTTATACGCTAGGGCCCGGGTCCCAATGATGACCTGATCCCCAAAGGTTGGCTGCTCACTAGCAAAGTTTCCGTCATAACCAACGACTACCCAGGCCCCACCAGTAGCGTCAACCGTTGCCCGGTCTAAGCCCAGTGAGATCGAGTGCGCATCTGAAACCATCGTCATCATGCTAAGCACCATGCTAACACTGGGGTGACCAGAATCCGCACATTCATAGTAGGCTAGCTGGTGGTTAATCTCGTAGCAGTTGGCATCTTGTGTTAAATTTGTCAAAACTATTCTCCTATATGATGGTACTCACGGTATAATTCCTGCCGGTTTAAGTGGTTACGTTTGGCCACCAGCTTAATGGCGGCGTTAGTTGACAGTCCTTTAACAATCTCGGCATCGACCTGCTCAATTGGCGTTTGCGCGTTGACCGGCTGCCCAGCATCGGGGTGGTCATTGCCGGCCACCAGGACGACAAATTCGCCCCGTGCCTGGTGGTCATTAAAGTAATCACGAAGCTCTTTTAACGACCCCCGGGTAAACTCTTCATACCGTTTCGTCAGTTCCCGGGCCAATACCGCTTGGCGCTGGTCACCAAAGACTTCCGCCATCGTAGTCAGCGTTTTTTTCAAGCGATGGGGAGCCTCATAGAAGATCATGGTTTCGGGCCGGTTAATCAGTTCCTGTAACGCCGTTACCTGCTGCTGGTGCTTGCGTTCCAAGAAACCATAAAAGTAAAACGGCTGGGGGACCAATCCCGAGGCAATCAGGGCGGTTAGCCCCGCATTGGCACCAGGCAGGGGGACGACCGGAATGCCAGCAGTAACTGCGGCAGCAACTAGTTCCTTTCCAGGATCAGAGATTGATGGCATTCCTGCATCACTACACTGGGCGATCGATATGCCCGACTTTAACTTGGCAATTAGTTCTGGAATGCGCTGCTCAGTGTTGTGCTCGTGAAAACTAATCTGGCGAGTTGTAATTTCAAAGTGGTTCAGTAATTGCTGGGTATGGCGGGTGTCCTCAGCCGCGATTAAGTCCACCGCGCGGAGGGTTTTGATCGCCCGAAATGTCATATCATCCAAGTTACCGATTGGCGTTGGTACCAGGTACAACCGTCCGGTATCAGTCGCCTTAAAACTACTAATTTGCTGCATACGTTACTCCTGCTTACCTTTCTGTCCATCCATACCGCTGAAGATCGCCTCGTCACAGAAAATACAACTCTCGTTTGGGGCCAGCCGTTCGCCAAAGTGCTTGCGGCAAACGTGAAAACCTTGGTGGTATAATTCGTTAAGCGTTCGCCGCCCCGTCGTTAGTTGCTGTTCGTCCCGTTCATCACGGAGCTTCTTAATGGCCTCTTGGAGGTGCTTATTTTCAATTGTTAACTCTGCATTCTGCGCCAGGGCAACGTTTAGTTGTGACTTAAGTGCTGCCAGCTCATCCCCCATCTCAGTGAGGTGGGCGCCGAGGTGGGCAAGGTTATCATAGATTCCGTTTCGTTGTTGGTCACCATTCATGACTGTGCCTCCCTTACTCAGTCAATGCCTTCACAATCCGAATTGTTAACTGTTCGACCACGTTTTGAAAACTAATATTTTGCTCTAACTCATGACGCGTCCCCAGGGTCAACTGGCTGACCGCAAGCAGGCGGTCCATCGAATACCGCTGACCTACCTCATCAACTAACTGCTGTTCGGCAATGAAATGACGACGGTCCGGATCTTGAATACCGTTAGCGCTCAGCAGCGTGTCACGCCAAATTAGGGTGATTAGGTCTAAAAGGACCTGCTGTCGTTCCCGTTCCCGGTTCGCCAGCTTTACCAAGGAGGTGGTGACGTCCACAAAGGCCATCATCTGCCCCGCGCTAACGTGACGATACCATTGACTAATCCCCTGGAGGGCGTTGCCAAACCAGCCATCCTCACACCATCGTTGGACGTCGCTCACCGCGTCCGTAATCCCAATGGCCACCTTTGCTTGACCGGTACTGATATCGTGGTCAGCCATTACCTGGAGGAGGTCCTGGCGGTTTAAGGGGGCCAGCTCTAGTACCTGGGTCCGCGACTGGATGGTCGGTAACACGGCACTCTTGTTAGTCGTAAGCATCAAAATATAGGTTCCCGGGCCTGGTTCCTCAATAAACTTCAACAAACTGTTAGCCGCACTGGTCGTCATTTTTTCCGCATCCTTAATGATAAAGAGCTTTTGACTCCCCTCCATGGCGCTCTTCGTAAATTCGCTTTTGAGATAGCGGATCCGGTCCACCTTGATCTGCCGCCCCTCTGGCTTGGCAACCACAATATCTGGGTGGTTACCGCTCAGAATCCGTTGGCATTCCGGGCAAGTCATGTCAGGTTCATTTTCCTGCGGGTGGAGGCAAAAGATCCGCAACGCTAGCCACTGGGCAACCGCGTTTTTCCCTGCTCCACTAGGCCCCACCAGTAAGTAGGCATGCGCCAGCTCGTGGTTATCAATTACCCGTTTCAAACGGTTAATTAAACCGGGCTGCAACTGCTCTGCCCGGCTCACTTGTCCCTTCGCCACCGTGTCACTCACCTACCTAAAACTTGAGGAATTTTTCCACCGGCAAAATAAAGACGGTTGCCCCGCCAATCCGCACGTTAACTGGGAAAGCGGACCCGCCTTCAACGTCAATGTGCATTTGTGAGGTCACATATTGCTCCCGTGACTCCGCATTCTTCTTAATGATTTCTAAGACTTCCGCCACTCGTTCATCCTTAACCCCAATTAAAAAGGTCGCATTTCCTTCCCGGAGAAAGCCCCCGGTTGTCGAAAGCTGGGTTACCTGTACTTCCGCCTTATTGAAAGCCCTTCTCAAGCGGTTGCTATCCTTTGATTGAACAATTGCAACGATCATTTTCATGGCAATCACCTCTTACTTTCTTCTGCAAACAAGTCGGGATACCGGGCGTGAATCGTTTGCCGCACGTCCGCAATCACCTTTGCCAACGGCTGACTGGCATCAATAAGCTTAATCCGTTCCGGATACTGGTGGTATAAACGAAGGTAGGCCTGGCGAACGGTCCGGTGAAAACTCAATTGTTCCTTATCAAGGCGGTTAACCTGGTCAGCCCGGTGCTCCGCAATTCGGCGCAGACCAAGTGCTGACTCAATGTCCAGGTAAATCGTCAATTGGGGGAGCAGGCCATCAATTGCGAACTGGTTCATCTGCCAGACCGCCTCTTCACCTAGCTGGCGTCCCGCCCCTTGGTAAGCAATCGAACTATCGACATACCGGTCACACAGGATGACCTTATCGGCTTTTAAGGCCGGAACAATTTCAGAGACAATATGTTGCCGCCGTGCTGCCGCAAAAAGCAACGCTTCCGTCCGGCCATCCATTTCCGTATTAGCCGGGTTAAAGAGCAGCTGACGGATTTGCTCCGAAATGGGGTTCCCTCCTGGCTCCCGCGTATAAAGCACCTGGTTGGCCCCGAGCTCAGCTTCTAAATCATGTTCAATTTGCTGGAGGACGCTGGTCTTACCCGCACCATCCGGTCCTTCAAATGAAATAAATTTACCTGCCATAGTGCCTCCTAGTGACTGATAACACCCTCGTTTAGCTGGCCATGTACATGGTACTTCTGTGCCAACTTGTATAGGTATAAGTACTTTTGTTCTTGAATCTTCGTCCGGTCGCGTAACTCCGTACTAACATTGGCCTCGTACACCGCCAGCTGGGTCTCTTGGGCATGGTCCCAACTCGCCTTAGTATCATAAATGGTATCTAACAGACGCTGGTTACGCTCCCGCTCAACCTGATTCTTTTGTCGTTTAAAAAACATCAGTTACATCTCCGTTCGTCCCTGCACGGCCTTAAACAGGGTCATTTCATCGGCGTAATCAATGTCGGCACCGACGGATAATCCATGGGCCAACCGGGTAACCTTGATCTGGGCAGGCTTAATCAGCTTTGCAAGATAGCCCGCCGTTAATTCACCATCTGACGATGCATTGGTGGCAATGATCACTTCTTTAACCTCTTCATCCTTTTGCAACCGTTTGATGAGGCTGGCGATGTTAATGTCTTCCGGTCCAGTACCGGCAACCGGCGAAATCACCCCGTGTAAAACATGGTACAGGCCATGGTACTCATGCATCCGTTCCAGGGCCATGATGTCTTGGGACTGCTCAACCACGAGAATCTTGGAATGGTCCCGACTCTTGTCCCGACAAATTGGGCATGGGTCATCTTCAGTGATGTTGCCGCAAATACTGCAGTCATGGAGGTCCCGTTTTGCGCCCAGTAAGGACTTGGCAAAGTTGGTCACGTCGTCTTCTTGCATTCCCAAGGTATAAAATGCCAACCGCGTGGCCGTCTTTTGGCCAATCCCCGGTAACTTGGTATAGCTTTCAATCAACTTAGCTAGTGGTTCTGGGTATTGCATTTAATTACAGCCCCATACCTTGCGTGTACTTGCCAAGCTTTTGTTGCGTTGCTTCGTCAACCTTCTTTAAGCCATCATTAATGGCCGCCACCAGGAGGTCTTGGAGCATGTCAACATCGTCAGGGTCTACCGCTTCTGGATTAATTTTAAGGTCCAACAGCGTCTTATCACCGTTGAATTTAGCGGTTACCATCTCGTCAGGTGCGGTACCCACGAATTCTTGCTTAGCTAACTCTTCGTGTTCTGCCATCATTTTCTTTTGCATTGCCTTGGCTTGCTTCATTATTTGTTGCATGTTCATTCCGCGCATCATAATTTAATCATCCTTTTCTTAATTATCTTCTACTTTAACAATATCACTACCGAATAGTTCCTGGGCCTTAGTCACCGCGTCTTCAGCGCTATCTGCCGCCGATGGTGGTTCTGGTGGTAGCGGTGGTTGACCACTATCCCCATCACTCTGCTGGTGGGCTTGAGAAAGAGCAGCTGGCTGGGTCGATACTGGTGGGGTATTAGTTTTAGCTTGACCATGTTGTGGTTTCCCCAGGTCGTGTTCTTTAATGTATTCTTGGCGAATCCGGGGCCACTTGTCCTTGGGCACAAATACCACCCGGCGCTCAGTTCCGGTCAGCTCCTGTAGCCCTCGTTCCATACTAGTCAACAGGACGGCATCATCCATTGCCTGCTGGAACAAAAAGGCGTAGTCAAAGGCCACAATTACCCCATCGGTACTAGCCGCAACTGGCTTGGAAACGTGGAGCAACGAACGTTGAGGGACACTTAGCTTCGACAGTAGTTCTTGCCATAGGCCCTGGATTTCAACTAGGTCCTTGCGGGTTGCCTTCCCCAAGACCGGATTGATCTGGCTAAGGTTTACCTCGACCTTACGCTGTTGAACCCGGGGTTGGCTTGCGGGCTTGGCCGCGCGTGGTGTAGCCACTGGCTGCTCCTGAAGCTTTTTAACGGTAGCTTGCAATTGCTTAACCGTTGCCTTTAAGTCAGCAATTGTCTGCTGGCTAGTCCCCGAATCGGTACTTGCCGCTGGGGTGGGGGCAGTAGTGGCAACCGTTTGCTTATCAACTTGGGCCAACTTAACCGTCAGCACTTCAAGATAAACATCCGGATGCGTCGTAAAGCGCATCTCCTCTTGGATGTTGTTTAACTCATCAATCATCTGGTAAAGGACGTTGGCCGTCGTGGCGGCGGCCATCTTTTGAAAGTCATCGTCGCTTAGCCCGGTGCTGGCTACCAAAACAAGCTTAGGGGACTCCTGATACAAAAGGACATCCCGGATAAAGGAGATCAAGTCTTCAATAAAGCGCTGGCCATCCTTTCCCTGCCCTAAAATATCCTTCATGGTATTAAGGGCGGCGGCACTCTGGTGGTCGGTCACCTCTAAGAAGTACTTTTCCAATAATTGCTTAGTTACACTCCCGGTCACCGTCAGGGTATCGGTCAATTTAACCTCATTATCACTAAAGGACAGTACTTGGTCGAGGATACTCAAGGCATCCCGCATCCCCCCTTCAGCTGCGTTAGCGATCACCCACAGGGCCTTTTCTTCGTAGTCAACCTGCTTTTGGTCCAGAATGTACTTCATCCGGTTAAAGGCATCCTGGGCGGAAATCCGCCGGAAGTCAAACCGCTGCACCCGAGAAATAATCGTTAACGGAATCTTATGGGGCTCCGTCGTGGCTAGGATAAAAATAACGTTTGCTGGCGGTTCTTCCAGCGTCTTAAGGAGGGCGTTAAAAGCCCCCGTCGAAAGCATGTGGACTTCGTCGATAATGTAAACCTTATAGTCCGCCTGGGTCGGTGCATACTTCGCCTTATCCCGGATGTCACGAATTTCTTCAACACCGTTGTTGGAGGCGGCGTCAATTTCGATAACGTCATTTAACTGCCCCTTGGTGATGGCCTTACAGAGGTCACACTGGTTACAGGGCTCACCATCTTGCAGGTGGTGACAGTTTACCGCCTTAGCAAAGATCTTCGCCGCGGAGGTTTTACCGGTTCCCCGTGGTCCCGCAAAAAGGTAGGCATGACTGATCTGATGAGTAATAATGGCATTCTTCAACGTCTGGGTAACTACCTGCTGACCGACTAGTTCGTCAAAACGTTGGGGCCGCCAAACCCGGTACAGTGCTTGGTAACTCATCACGTCGCTTCCTTTCTTTTTAAATTCAATCGTTACTCTTAAATATTATACTAGCTTTCCACGAATTTTCGACACGAAAAGATTAGCGACGGAAAATTACGCGCTGATTCTTTAAAAATTAAAAGACGTGGTCACGACCACGTCTCGTCAATTTCAATCAAACTTAGGGCACAAGGTACATCAAACTTAGTGCTGCTTCCTTCCGGACCTGACACGGTTCGTAAGCATACCCTTGCCCTAAGGCCTTACGGCAACTAGTATATTACACTAAATCAGCCACAAATGCTAGTCCTTAGCCCGACGTTTTTTCCGGGCTGCCTTCTTTTGCCGACGAATTTCACGGAAAAAGTTTTTTAGCATTTGGCTGCACTCACCTTGTAAGACCCCACTGGTGACGTTAACCTGGTGGTTCAATCGGGAATCATTCAATAAGTGATAAAGACTATCGACCGCACCGGCTTTGGGGTCACTTGCACCATAATAAACATTTTTAATTCGGGCATTGACAATCGCCCCACTACACATGATGCAGGGCTCCAACGTAACGTATAGGTCGCAGTCTTCCAGGCGCCAACTATGGAGCTTTTCACACGCCTCCATGATCGCTAACATTTCCGCGTGATAAGTAACATCTTGGAACCGCTCCCGCATGTTGTGACCACGCCCAATGATCTGGCCATCCTTCACCACTACGGCACCAATTGGCACTTCATTCAATACTTCTGCTTGTCGGGCTTCCGCCAAGGCGGCCCGCATCATTTGCTGGTTTAATTGCTCTGTCAAACTTAATCTCCATTTTCTTTTTCATAGTCCAGTGATTCAGTGTATAATGATTAATTAGTTCTTCCAACTTATCTAGTGATCAAGCTAAAAAAGTTTCACACGAATAATCCGCACCATCAGTACCACATATTGTGTTTCACTATTTTTGCAGCACAATATGTGGTACTTTTTTGATTGATTTTTCCAGATTTTCGCCTATACTAAGAAACATCAACAACGATTAATTACGCCTAAGGGAGGGTTAAAAATGGTAACTGTTTTTTCCAAAAATAACTGTATCCAATGTAAAATGACAAAGCGGTTTTTGCAACAGCACCAGATCAACTTCGTGGAACACAACATCGACGAACAACCAGAATATGTTGACCAGCTAAAGAAGGCTGGGTTTATGGCAACGCCAGTGGTTCAACTGCCTGACGGTAACGCCTTTTCTGGTTTCCGTCCGGACCGCCTCCAACAGCTTGCCTAACAACCTTAGTTTATGACTTAAACCAGGCTACCCCCGCATAACCGGCCACTAGCCTGGTTTATTTATTGAAAATTTTAGAAAGAGAGTTTTGCACATGTCCTTATCCAATATTGATATTACCAAAGTTAAGTACTTCGACCTCAATAACGAAGTTAATATCCCCCGTGATGATAAGATCCAGCTTGACAAAGATAAAGAAGCGCTCACTGACTTCATCGAACACAACGTTCGCCCCAATACTAAGCACTTTTCTTCATTAAAGGAACGGTTCGATTGGCTAACGACCAATGATTATATTGAAGAAGGCTTTATCGACAAGTACCGCTTCAGCTTTATCGAGCAGTTATACGACTACCTCAAAGAGCAAGGCTTCCACTTCCACTCCTTTATGGCCGCCTATAAGTTCTATGCTCAATACGCACTGCGGACCAACGACAAGGAATACTACCTAGAAAACTACATCGACCGGGTAGCGATGAATGCCCTGTATCTGGCAAATGGTGACGAGGCGCTAGCGATGGACTTAGCCGACGAGATCATCCACCAGCGTTACCAACCAGCAACGCCCACCTTTCTCAATGTTGGCCGAAAGCGCCGGGGTGAATTTGTCTCCTGCTTCGCCATCCAAACTACGGATGATATGAATACCATCGGTCGCACCATCAACTCCGCTCTCCAACTTTCTAAGATCGGTGGTGGGGTTGGCATCAACTTAAGCAACCTCCGGGAAGCCGGGGCCCCAATCAAAAAGATTAAAGGGGCTGCTAGTGGGGTGGTACCGGTAATGAAGCTCTTGGAAGACAGCTTTTCCTACTCTAACCAATTAGGTCAACGGCAAGGCGCCGGGGTTGTCTACCTCAGTGTCTTTCACCCGGACATTATTGAATTTCTCGGTGCCAAGAAGGAAAACGCCGATGAAAAGGTTCGGCTTAAGACGCTCTCCCTCGGCATCACCGTCCCTGACAAGTTCTATGAACTAGTCGAACAAAACCAAGACATCTACTTATTCAGTCCTTATGATGTCCAACGGGTCTACGGGGTTCCCTTCTCTTACGTTGACATTACCAAGGAATACGACAACATGGTCGCAAACGATGAGATCCATAAGAAAAAGCTCAATGCCCGTGACTTAGAGGACGAAATCAGTAAGCTCCAACAGGAATCTGGCTATCCCTACATTATCAACATCGATACCGAAAACCGGGCGAACCCAATCGACGGTAAAATTGTCATGAGCAACCTCTGTTCGGAAATTGCCCAGGTCCAAGTGCCTTCTAAGGTCGCTGATGACCAATCCTACGAAACATTAGGGACCGACATCAGCTGCAACCTGGGGTCAACCAACATTGCCAACATGATGCAAAGCCCTGACTTTGGCCGGTCCGTCCGGGCCATGATGCGGGGATTAACCCACATTAGTGACGTCGAAAGCCTGGACGTGGTTCCTAGTATCAAGCGGGGAAATACCCTTTCCCATTCAGTTGGTCTCGGTGCAATGGGCCTGCACAGCTACCTGGCCAAAAACCACATCCAATACGGCAGTCCGGTTGCCATTGAATTTACCGGTGTCTACTTCATGCTTCTAAACTACTGGTCACTGGTGGCATCGAATGAAATTGCCCACGAGCGACAAGAAACCTTCTACAACTTCGCCAAGAGTACTTATGCTGACGGTAGCTACTTTGATAAGTACATTACTAAGGATTGGGGGCCCCAATCTGACGTGGTCAAGGACCTCTTCGCTGGTATCTTTATTCCCGGACCCGCAGACTGGCAAAAGCTACGCGATGACGTCATGAAGGATGGCCTTTACAATGAATACCGCCTAGCCGTTGCGCCAAACGGTTCAACTTCATACATCAATGACTCCACCGCAAGCCTAACCCCTATCATCAACCGGGTCGAGGAGCGGCAAGAAAAGATGATCGGTAAGATCTACTACCCCGCACCATACCTCTCTAACGACACGATGCCTTACTACCAATCCGCCTATGATATCGATATGCGTAAAGTCATCGACACCTATGCAGCCGCCCAAGAACACGTCGACCAGTCAATGTCAATGACCCTCTTTATGCGGTCAACGATTCCGGCCGGATTATATGAATGGAAAAACGGCCGCACTCCTAAGATGACTACCCGGGATTTAAACATCTTGCGTCACTATGCTTTCCAGCGTGGAATCAAGTCGATTTACTACATCCGGACCTTCACCGATGACCAAGATGAGATCGGCGCCAACCAATGTGAAAGCTGTGTTATTTGATTTTACAGCGAATCACTGCTAAAATTTGAGTGCATATTTTACCGTTAAATAAGGTTAGTTAGTTATTTTAAGGAGCAGGCTAATTAAATGAAACTTGAAGAATTTAAACCATTAGAGCAATATAAGGCCATCAACTGGAATGAAGTTTCCGACATGATTGATAAGGCTACCTGGGAGAAATTAACGGAACAGTTTTGGCTCGACACCCGGATCCCAGTTTCCAACGATATGGACGACTGGCGGGAACTAGATGATGACCATCGCTGGACGGTCGGTCACGTTTTTGGTGGCCTGACTCTGCTGGATACCGTCCAATCAGAAGCGGGGCTCACGGCACTAAAAGAAGATGTTAAGACCCAACACGAGACTGCAGTGTTAAATAACATCCAATTCATGGAGTCGGTCCATGCCAAGAGTTATTCCACAATCTTCTCCACCCTCAACACGCCAGATGAAATTAGCGAGATCTTCAACTGGTCAGATACCGAAGAATTTTTACAAAACAAGGCGACTAAGATTGCCAACATGTACCTCAACCCTAATGAAGATCCCCTGAAAAAGAAGGTCGCCAACGTCTTCTTGGAAACCTTCCTCTTTTACTCTGGTTTCTACACCCCGCTTTACTACTTAGGGCACAATAAGTTAAACAACGTGGCTGAAATCATTAAGTTGATCTTACGGGATGAATCGGTGCACGGAACTTACATCGGTTACAAGTTCCAAGTTGGTCTCCACCAGCGGACCGAAAAGCAACAGCAAGACATGAAAGACTGGCTGTACAACTTCCTCTATGATCTTTACGATAATGAAGAAAAGTATACCCACCTTCTATATGACCAGGTGGGTTGGACCGATGATGTTTTGACCTTTATCCGCTACAATGCCAATAAGGCCTTGATGAACCTGGGACAAGATCCCCTCTTCCCTGACACAGCAGCGGACGTTAACCCAGTCGTCATGAACGGGATTTCAACTTCCACCGTTAACCACGACTTCTTTAGTCAGGTAGGTAATGGTTACCGTCTTGGTAAGGTTGAGGCGATGAAGGATGACGATTACCACATCCAAGACCCGAACGCCGGTAAGGACCCCAACACTCGTGAATAAATAATAACTAGTTAAGGACGCCTAAGAGGAGCAATTTGACTCTTCCTTAAGCGTCCTTTTTTTGCTGTCTACACTTATTGTGAATCAGTGATCACTAACGGGTTTGCGCAACCGTTTGCTCAAATATCAACTGCCATAAAATTATACCAATCTTTTTTGTTGTTATTGCAGTCTTGACGGCACTTCAATGAAACCGGATTCATGAATTACGACCATTGTTCATTATGTCACAATGCTATTGCCAACTATCCGTAACCGTTGTATTATTAATCATGTTCAAAAGGTAACAAGTAATTAAGAGATGAAGGAGAAACTTGATTATGGCAACTTCAAAAAAGCACCAAGTTGAGCAAAAGCAAACTGAACAAGACAAGCAACAAGCGGCTCATGAGCTAATTGATGGATTAGTTCAAAAGAGTCAGGTTGCTTTTGACCAATTGCGTAATTTTACACAAGAACAAGTTGATAAGATCTGTCAGGAGATGGCCCTGGCTGCGGAAGAACATCACATGGACTTAGCAGTTGATGCTGCCAAGGAAACTGGTCGTGGTGTGGCTGAAGATAAAGCCATCAAGAACATCTACGCTAGTGAATACATTTGGAACAACATCCGTCACGATAAGACCGTTGGGATTATCGAAGACAATGATGAGGACCAAACGATTACGATTGCTGACCCACTGGGGATTATTGCCGGAGTAGTTCCTGTTACCAACCCTACTTCCACCACAATTTTCAAGTCAATCATTTCTGCTAAGACCCGGAACACCATTATCTTCTCGTTCCACCCACAAGCATTCGAATCATCCGTTAAGACGGCCAAGATTTTGCAAGCTGCTGCTGAAAAGGCTGGTGCACCAAAGGACATGATCCAGTGGATCCCCCAGTGCAGCCGTGAAAACACGAATGCCCTGCTCCAACACCCTAACATCGCCACTATTTTGGCAACTGGTGGTCCCGGCTTAGTCAAGGCGGCCTACAGCTCTGGTAACCCAGCATTAGGGGTCGGCCCTGGTAACGGTCCCGCCTACATTGAAAAGACGGCCAACATCGAACGGTCCGTTTACGACATTGTCCTTTCCAAGACCTTTGATAACGGGATGATCTGTGCTTCGGAAAACTCAGTAGTCGTTGACGATGAAATCTACGACCAAGTTAAAGAAGAATTCAAGAAGTGGAACTGCTACTTTGTTAAGCCTAACGAAATGCAAACCTTCTCCGATGGCTTCATTGATCCTGACCGTCACCAGGTACGGGGACCCATTGCTGGACGGTCCGCAAATGCCATCGCCGAAATGTGTGGCTTGAAGAACGTTCCCGACAACACGAAGGTCTTAATCGCTGAAATCGACGGGGTTGGGGATGACTACCCACTGTCAGCCGAAAAGTTATCACCAGTTCTGACGATGTACCGGGCTAGTTCACACGAAAACGCCTTTGACATCTGCCGGCAACTGCTCCACTACGGTGGTGAAGGACACACTGCTGCTATCCACACCCTTGATGACGACCTGGCAACTAAGTACGGGCTTGAAATGCGTGCTTCCCGGATCATCGTCAACTCACCATCCGGTATCGGTGGGATTGGTAACATCTACAATAACATGACCCCATCCTTGACATTAGGGACCGGTTCTTACGGTGGTAACTCGGTTTCGCATAACGTTACCGACTGGGACCTCTTAAACATCAAGGTCATTGCCAAGCGTCGTGAAAACCGTCAGTGGGTTAAAATCCCCCCAAAAGTATACTTTCAGCGGAATTCACTAAAGGAATTGCGCGACATTCCAAACATTAACCGGGCCTTCATCGTTACGGGTCCCGGAATGAGTAAGCGGGGGTACGTCCAACGGGTCATCGACCAACTGCGGTTACGGCAAAACGAAACTCCATTCTTGGTATTCGATGACGTCGAAGAAGATCCATCCACCAACACCGTTGAAAAGGGTGTTGCCATGATGAACGACTTCAAGCCGGACACGATTATCGCCCTCGGTGGTGGTTCACCAATGGATGCCGCCAAGGCAATGTGGATGTTCTATGAACACCCGGAAACTTCCTGGTATGGGGTAATGCAAAAGTACCTCGATATTCGGAAACGGGCTTACCAAATCAAGAAGCCAGAAAAGTCCCAGTTGATTGGGATTCCAACCACGTCTGGTACTGGTTCCGAAGTTACCCCATTCGCGGTAATCACTGATTCCAAGACCCACATTAAGTACCCATTGGCCGACTATGCTTTGACACCAAACATCGCTATCGTTGATCCGCAATTTGTCGAAACCGTCCCACCAAAGACGACCGCCTACACGGGTTTGGATGTTATCTGCCACGCCACTGAATCCTACGTTTCCGTAATGGCAACTGACTACACCCGTGGTTGGTCGCTGCAAACCGTTAAGGGGGCAATGGAATACCTGCCAAAGTCCGTTAAGGGTGACGTCTTTGCCCGCCGCAAGATGCATGACTTCTCAACAATGGCGGGGATGGCCTTTGGTCAAGCCTTCCTGGGAATCACGCACTCACTGGCCCACAAAATGGGTGGGGCCTTTGGACTTCCCCACGGTCTCTTGATCGCCATCGCAATGCCACAAGTAATTCGCTTTAACGCCCAACGGCCACAGAAGTTAGCCCTTTGGCCACACTACGAAACTTACCACGCAACCAAGGACTACGCTGACTTGGCACGCTTCATCGGCCTACAAGGAAACTCTGACGAAGAATTAGCAGAAGCATACGCCCAAAAGTACATCGATGTTGCCCACCGCTGTGGTGTAACCCTTAGTCTTAAGGCTAACGGCGTTACCCGTGAACAATTCGATAAGGTTGTTGACAAGCTAGCAGTCGAAGCTTACGAAGATCAATGTACAACCACTAACCCGGTAGAACCACTGGTTAGCCAGCTCAAGGAACTGCTTGAACGCTGCTACGATGGTACCGGGGTTGAAGAAAACTAATAAATTACCAAATCAATCAATCCATGGAGGGGCTAAGAAAAACAGGCGTTTTTCCTAGCCCTTTACTGTTTAAAATTTATTAAATACTGCCAAGCAGCCGTAGTCACTATTCTTATCTTATTGATAAAATCATAATATAAAGGATAGTTCAAAAGGAGGCTCATCATGCTCAAGGAATTCAAAGATTTTATTGCCCGTGGAAACGTTGTCGATATGGCTATCGGGATCATTGTCGGGGCAGCATTTACTTCCATCGTTAATTCACTGGTCAATAACCTGATTAACCCCTTGATTGGTCTTTTTATCGGAAAAATTGACCTTTCAAACCTCGTCTTAACCGTCGGTGACGCCCAATTTAAATACGGCCTGTTTTTAAACGCCGTCATTAACTTTCTTATCATTGCCTTCGTTGTCTTCCTGCTGGTTAAATTTATCAACCACTTCCACAAGAAGGAAGAAAAGCCGGCCACACCAAGTCCCGAAATTCAATACCTCAAGGAAATTGCGGAGACGTTAAAGAAACAGGCACACGAATGATTACTAACCAGAATTAATGGTTGATAAGGGCTCCCCCGTGGAAGCCCTTTATTTTTTGCCCTTAACTAAGGCAAACAGTAGTACAATTAATGCTGAATAATTTATTAGTAAGGAGCATTTTCATATGGACAAGAGTAAGGTTGACGCTACCTACCGTCGCTTGCGCTTGCAGGTCTTTATCGGTATCTTCGTTGGTTATGCCGGCTACTACCTATTAAGAAATAACTTTTCAATCGCCATTCCCGGGTTAATCAAGGAAGGCTTCTCCAAGGGGCAATTGGGATTGGCCCTCTCCGCCGTCTCCCTCGCCTACGGGATTAGTAAGTTTGTAATGGGGATTGTTTCCGACAAAAGCGATGCCCGAATTTTCCTGCCCCTCGGCCTGCTGCTAGTTTCCTTAACCAACCTGGCCTTCGGTTTCATCCCCGCGCTAACCAGCAACATCACGACCATGTTCATCGTCCTGTTTATCATCGGTTGGTTTCAGGGGATGGGCTGGCCCCCGTGTGGCCGGATCTTAGTCCACTGGTTTTCCCTCAACGAGCGGGGTGGTAAGACGGCCCTCTGGAACACGGCCCACAATGTTGGTGGCGGTTTAATGGCCCCCCTGGCCAACTGGGGGATTGTCTTGATTGCAGCAAGTTCCCTCGGGATCAATAGTTTTAACGGGGCCTTTATTATCCCCGCCATTGCCGGAATTGTGATTGCCGTTATCGCCTTTATCCTGATGCGCAACAGTCCTGAATCGGTTGGTTTGCCACCAATTGAAGAGTACCGTAATGACTACCCCAACAAGAGTCACCAGCTAAACGAGCACAACTTTACCACCAAGGAGCTCTTGTTCAAACACGTCCTCAATAATAAGTGGGTCTGGGTCATCGCCTGTGCCAATATTTTCGTCTACCTCGTCCGTTACGGGGTGGAGAACTGGGTTCCGACCTACCTGACCGAGGTGAAGGGAATCACCCTTGGCAGCGCCAGTGCCTCTTACCTCTGGTACGAGTTGGCTGGGATTCCCGGTACCCTGCTGGCCGGTTGGGTTTCTGACCACGTCTTTCACGGCCGGCGGGGTCCCGCCAGTTTCTGCTACATGGTTCTGGTAACCGTCTTCCTTCTGGTTTACATATCGGCTAACAGCCTCGCAGTGATTAACACCGCCCTGGTAGCAGTTGGCTTTCTAATCTACGGTCCGGTCATGTTGGTCGGCCTGCAAGCCCTTGACCTGGTGCCCAAAAAGGCGGCCGGAAC
This sequence comes from Candidatus Limosilactobacillus intestinipullorum, assembly GCA_019117185.1. GTDB lineage: Bacteria > Bacillota > Bacilli > Lactobacillales > Lactobacillaceae > Limosilactobacillus > Limosilactobacillus intestinipullorum. The sequence continues at coordinate 65,816 of DXAF01000041.1, forward strand.
CGCTGCCGGGTTAACTGGTCTCTTTGGCTACTTCTTCGGTTCCTTCTCCGCCAACGCAGTCCTTGGCTGGGTCGTTGATATGGCTGGCTGGCACATGGGCTTTATCTTGATCCTGGTTGCTAGTATCGTCGCCTGCCTGATCTTCTTGACAACTTGGAACGTCCGCGGACAGGAAGCCGTTAAATAAAGTACATGAACCTAAAGCAAAAGGAAGCTGGGAAAAGTGTCGGAATGGTCCGATATTCTTCCAGCTTCCTTTATTTTTTGATTTATGCCACAATTTCTTGTTTAGTTATTAGCTTTTTGAATTTTGGATAATTCCTGGTACTGATTCATCATCCATTCGGTATAAGTCATCTTCTAACTAAGTTTAGTTTCGGTCACCTTTAGCACCGGAACGTTATTTTCCTCTGCTAAGGTAACTAAGTTCTTGACGACCCGGTCACTCGCTTGGGTATTATCAACAAAGAAAGCAATCTGATGCTTACGAATTGCCTGCTGTAGCTGGTGAATATCCTTTGGCGAAGGATCAGTACCGTCCTCAACCGCTTTTTCAAAGTGTTTATCCATAACTTGGTATCCCATATCCTCTAAAGCATAGTCAAAAACCGGTTCACTTACCGCAACTTTCTTTTTCTGTGGGTTAACCTGCTGCTTGTCTTTAGCGATCTGTTGATCTAGAGGCTTAAGGGAAGCAATATACCGGTGCACATTGGCACGATACTCCTTGGCATGGTTAGGATCGAGCTTACTATACTGACTAGCTAATGCGTTTGCTAACTGCTTGACAGTTGTCGGCCGGTACCATAGGTGTTTATTATCACCATTTTTCTTGCCCACGATCTTACCCACATTTACAACCTTGGCGTCCTGGTTGCCACTGGCTTTGACTAGCTTATTCATCCAGTTATCATAACCAACACCGTTTTCGATTACAACATTGCTCTTGGCAACTTCTTCTGCCTGCTTAGCGCCTGGCTGATAATCATGAGGGTCAACCGCTGAACTGTTAATAAAAGAGGTTACTTGACCATGCTGGCCAGCAACATGCTTAGCAACTTCGCCATAAAAGTTCAGTCCAGTTACCACCCGAATCGGTCGTTCACTGTTGGCCGATGCCAAATTGCCCCACCCACAAACGAAGCAGGACATTGCTGCAATACTAATAAATATCTTTTGTATTTTACACGTCGACAACTTAAAGTCAACTTGGCCCGGAGCCGGGGTTCGCTCAATTTATGAAAAAGAAGGCAATAAAAAAGTGAAGCACCGATAATAAAATTAATTATTACAGATGCCTTACATCGATTAAGCTGAATTAACGCCGGGCCATTGCCTCTTCGTAATCCTTCGTGCCAACAAAGACGGGTTGCAGGTATGGGTTGATCCGCATTGCCCGGGCCCGTTTCCAGATGATAGCAAAGACGACCACATTGATGACAATGGACAAGATTGTAATGATACCCATCACATGCGGGTCAGCAGCTGTTGGGTGGACTGCCGGGTTCATTACCCCGTCCTTGTAGAGGATCGGTAGAACCGCAAACTTCCCACTGCCTTGGAAAAGCGGGAAGACCTGGGCAAACATGCACCAGATTGCTAGGGTGTTAGCCCGGTTTTAAATCCAGCTCCCCTTGTTCCAAAACTCTGCCGCAAAGGTTGGCGCCAACAGGAGGGCTAATCCACAGTACCAGAAGTGCGTCGGCAGGTTGTTATAGGTGTATTCAAAGTTCCAAACATCATAAGCAAGGATAAAGAGCCAGGTCGTGTCTGGCCATAACATATCCTGCTCGTTTTTTGACGAATAAATACCAAACCAGCCGGTCATGAAAAAGACGTTAATGATACCGGCTAGTCCGTTTAAGACGTTCCACCAGGCCCCGTAAAGCCAAACGCCTTCAGAGGAAAGCCACCACTGGCTCCCCGTCGTCTGGAGGGCGTGCATGCCTCGAATTGCAGACTCGAAATCACTGCCAACCGCGATAAAAATATTGATCGCCACGATAACGAACGGGAAAACTTTAAACCAATAGGCCTTACCAAGATGGCCCCAGTGGTATTTTAAAATCATAAAACCAATACAGCCAAAGGTAGCTGCATAGAGTTTGGCGTAGTGGAACCAGCTATTCATATGGACATAGGTCTGGTTATGCAGCGCCCACGACTGCCCCAACCCAGCACAAACGTAAATCGTAATGAAGTGGATTGTTAATGCTACTGGCAGGATAACGAAGAAGAAGAGTCCCCCAATTCGCGTCCGCCGGGCAATTTCATTTGTCACAATCAAGCAGATAAATACTAAAATCCCATTTTCAAAAATTGCCAGCCCGCTTGACTGCCATAAACCTGAAATAGCATTGCCAACTCCCCCTTTTGTTAAATAAATAGTTACTCCCTGTATAATTATTTTATGATAATATGGTGTTCCTTTTAACCGTTAACTGTGCTTCCTTGTCGCAAATTATGACACTTATGCATAATTGGTCTAACAGTCAAAATGCGATCGTCCGCAACCGGGGCACGGTCGTACGAGCACAATAAAAAAGCCTTAAGTGTTCGGATCGGTGTTCGAACACTTAAGGCTTACAGTATTCTTGGGACGCTAATTTGCGCATTGAAACTAGTTTACTCACACTACTGCCGGTGAACACTGAAAAATTCTAGTGGTATAGGTCAAACCGGCCCTTGGCAAAGAGCTCTTTGAAACCACCGAGCTCCATCAGTGACTTGTTCATAATGATCTTCTTGAGGACCGAAGCGGGATAGCCCTTAAAGGAGTGCCCACTGG
>DXAF01000042.1 GCA_019117185.1 Candidatus Limosilactobacillus intestinipullorum
ATTGGTGATTGGGAAATAGATACTGTAATGGGGAAAACAGGACACTCCGTTCTTTTAACAGTCGTTGATCGTCTTAGTCGATTAGTATTGATCAAAAAGATCAATCACAAAGAAACAACTGATGTCAATCAGGGCTTAATTGATCTCTTAGGGTCTATTCCTAAAGAATTTGTCCATTCATTGACTCCAGATCATGGGCGTGAATTTCTTGGCTTGAATGATATTCGAGAACGTTTAGGAGTAGCTATCTATTGGCCAGATCCATATTCACCAGAGGAAAGAGGAACCAATGAAAATACCAATGGCCTAATTAGGGAATACTTTCCTAAAAGGACTAATATTGATGATTATACAGATAAGGACGTCAGTTTCTGCCAACGTCAGCTGAACCGCCGTCCTCGAAAAGTGTTAAATTATGAAACCCCATATGAGGTATTTTTTGAGAAACCGTTGCACTTGGTTTGACAATTCGTCGTATATATCTAATTAATGAGGGCCCGCCCGATGTATAAAAAGCCCCAAGTAAACTATAATAGGAACCAAGATACTATTTTAAGGGGAAGTAAAATCATGCAACGTCTTTCAAACAAGCAAAAGCTCGGGCTGATTTTAGTCATTGCACTCATCGCGTTGGTGCTGCAATTTGGCTTTCACTACCCACTTCTTGCCCAAATTATCGTGACCATCGCCGGGGCCCTCGTCGCCCTCACGATGTTTATTGGAATGATCAAAACTCTGCGGTCCGGCAAGTACGGGGTGGACCTGTTGGCTATCCTTGCTGTCGTTGCCACCCTATCCGTTAGTGAATACTGGGCCGCCATGGTGATCCTCGTAATGCTGACCGGTGGTGACGCCCTCGAGGACTACGCCGCCAAGAAGGCCAATACCGAATTAAAGGCCCTATTGGATAACTCACCCCGGCGCGCCCACGTAGTATCCCCGACCGGCACCACAGACGTCGCCGTCGATGATGTCAAGGTCGGCCAGCATGTCGTGGTGAAGCCCGGAGAATTGGTCCCGGTTGACGGCGTCGTTATCACCGGCCACAGTGACTTTGACGAGTCCTCATTGACTGGGGAAGCCCGGCCAGTTGCTAAAACGGTCGGTAGTCCGGTCATGTCGGGGGCGCTTAACGGCGACGAGGCGGTAACCATCAAAGTTACTAAGCTCGCCAAGGATAGTCAGTACCAGCAGCTGGTCAAGCTTGTTAAGGAAGCTGAGAGCACCCCGGCCCACTTTGTCCGCCTGGCTGACCGGTATGCCATACCGTTTACCATTGCGGCCGTTGCAATTTCTCTAGTTGCTTGGGGGATATCCCAAGACCCCCGGCGCTTTGCCGAAGTCCTCGTGGTGGCTTCCCCCTGCCCCTTAATCTTAGCGGCACCGGTTGCCATGGTTTCCGGTATGAGTCGGGCCTCCCGCAACGGGGTCGTAGTTAAAACGGGGAGCGTCCTTGAAAAACTGGCGGGCGCCAAGACGGGAGCCTTTGACAAGACCGGGACGATCACCAATGGCCACCTCACCGTCGCCCGGGTCCTGCCCGCAGCAGAGGTCACCACTGAACGGCTCCTCCACCTGGCGGCTAGTGCCGAGCAAGATTCTTCACACATTCTCGCCCGGTCCCTCATTAAGTACACCAGCGCCAAGCAGATCTCCCTGGCCCCCGTCGCCAACCTGAGCGAGGTTACCGGGCGGGGAATCACCGCTACGATTGAGGACCACCAGGTTAAAGTCGGTAAGTTGAGTTTTGTCGCTCCCCAGTCCGCCCAAGCCGCCTTAACCACCACCGCCATTTACGTCAGCGTTGATGGCCAATACTACGGGGCCATTTCCTTTACCGACCACGTCCGGCCGGAAGCCGCGGCCACGGTGGTAAGGTTAAAACACCTGGGCGTAACCAACCTCATGATGTTGACTGGTGACCAGCGGGCAATCGCCCAGCAGGTGGCCAAAAAGGTCGGCATTACCGCCGTCAAAGCCGACCTCCTGCCAGAAGACAAGATTGCCGCCCTCAAAGCGGTTCCGGATGACCGCCACCCCCTCTTCATGGTTGGTGACGGGGTCAACGACGCCCCCTCATTAGCGACTGCCGATGTCGGCATTGCGATGGGGGCCAACGGGTCAACTGCTGCCAGTGAAACCGCCGACGTAGTTATCTTAAAAGATGACCTTGCCAAGGTTGCTAAGGCCGTCGCCATTTCTAAGGATACCCTCCGGATTGCTAAACAAGCGGTCCTAATCGGGATCGCCATCTGTACGGCCCTGATGTTAATCGCTAGTCTAGGGGTAATCCCGGCCTTCATCGGCGCCATGCTCCAAGAAGTAATCGACACCGTTTCGATCCTCTGGGCCCTGAAAGCCCGGAAAATGCACAACAATTAATTCAGCCTTAATTACCTGCTATCGGTACCACAGCTAAAGTGAGGTTTTTTACCAATGAAACAAAATGGATTATTACTCGTTAACTTAGGCTCCCCCGCCGCGCCGACCACAGCCGCGGTCAAGCACTACCTCAGCGTTTTTCTTGGCGACCACAACGTCGTAACCATGCCGCCGGCGCTCTGGCAACCACTGCTCAAGGGGATTATTCTCCCCCTCCGCGCCTGGCGGTCGGCCACCTTTTACCAGGACATCTGGACAAAGGCGGGCTCACCTTTAATCGTCAACTCACAGCGGTTGGCCACGCGGGTCCAAGATTGCCTCCCAGACTGGGACGTCCGCTTAGCCATGACCTACGAACAACCAGCCATTGCCGACACCCTAACCGCCATGAAGCGAGCCGATGACCAGGTCACCGTCCTCTCGCTGTTTCCCCACTTCACCCAAAGCACGACCCAGTCAATCATCGACCAGGTCCGCGCTGTCGATCCCACCATCAAGGTGATCGACCGTTTTGGTACTGCGCCAGCCTACCTCAAGGTGCTTGCTGACCAGATTCAACGCGCCTGGGAACAAAAGCAGTACGACCGACTCCTCATCTCCTACCACGGGATCCCGGCCGCAATGGTCAAACATGGCGACCCCTATCAGGAACAAACGACCGCCACTACGGCCAAGCTCCGTCAGCTACTGGACATCCCGGACGGCCAGGTCAAGATGGTCTACCAGTCTAAATTTGGCCCCCTGCCGTGGCTGAAGCCCTACTTAAAAAACACCCTCTTGCAAGAAGCCCAGCTGGGCCACCGGCGGATTCTTATCGCTGCCCCGTCCTTTGTGACCGACTGTTTGGAAACCTTGGAAGAAGACGGGGTACAAAACTACCAGGCTTTCCGGGCCAGTGGTGGTCAAGAATTGGACCTGGTCCCGGCACTAAATGACCGGCTTGAATTTGCCCAATTCATTGCAGACCTGGCAAGAAAGCAGGTCGGTGCCCAATGAAAAAGAAAAGTCTTGATGAAATTAATGGTAGCGTGACGGTCCCCACCGTCTATGAAGCCGCCTTTTGGCAAAAATTTCTCGCCTATAGCGGTCCCGGTGCCCTGGTGGCCGTGGGCTACATGGACCCCGGTAATTGGCTGACTTCCCTATCCGGCGGGAGTCAGTACGGTTACCAGCTTTTGGTCGTCCTCTTCTCTTCGATTCTGATTGCGATGGTCATGCAGTCCTTGTCCATCAAGCTCGGGGTGGTCACCCGGACCGACCTGGCCCAGGCAATCGCTGCCCGGGTTAATAAGCCGATCCGCATCACCCTCTGGCTCCTCAATGAGTTAGCAATGATGGCCACCGACCTGACTGGGGTGGTCGGTACGGCGGTCGCGTTAAAGCTCCTCTTCCACCTCCCCTTATTGGCTGGGGTCCTGTTAACCATCGCGGACGTCTTAATTGTCCTCTTCTTTCTCCATTTTGGGATCCGCCGAATCGAGTTTATCGTCCTCTTCGCCATTCTGGTAGTGGGAGTCATCTTTGCGGTGGAAGTCTGCCGGGCCCATCCCGCCTTCGTTAGGATCATGGCCGGTTTTACTCCCCACGAACGGATCCTGACCGACCACGCCGAACTGATCCTCGGTCTGGGAATCATCGGGGCAACCATCATGCCCCACAACATCTACCTCCACTCCGCCTTGGCCCAGAGCCGACGCTACGATGAACATGACCCCAAGCAGGTCACGGAGACCCTTAAGTTCGCCAATTGGGACTCAGTAATCCACCTGGTTGCCGCGCTGGTGGTTAACGCCCTCCTGCTCGTGTTGGGTGGCACCCTCTTCTTCCACCATGGCAACCTCGCTAGCCTCCAGGACGTCTTTTACGGGTTGAAGAACCCGGCCATCGTTGGTGCGCTGGCTAGTCCGCTGATGAGTTGGCTGTTTGCCTTTGCCCTCTTAATCACCGGGCTAATCTCATCCATTACTTCTACTTTGGCCGGCCAAATCGTCATGGAAGGCTACATTAACATCCGTTTACCACTATGGAAGCGCCGGCTATTAACCCGGTTTGTGACCTTAATCCCGATCCTGATCATTGGTTTTCTAATCCGTTTCAACGAAACCCAGTTTGAGCAGCTAATCATTTACGCCCAGGTTGTCTTGAGTATTGCTTTGCCCTTTACCCTCTTCCCACTGGTTGCGATCACTAGCGACCGCAACTTGATGGGCAGTCACGTCAACAAGCGCTGGCAAACTATTGGGGCCTACCTACTCGTGACCTTAATTACCGGCCTGAACTTAGCGGCGTTAATCTAATTAAAAAAGAATGGCTATTACCAAACGACCTAAGCGTGGTTCGATAATAGTCATTCTTTTTGCTATTTATTAACGTATATTAATCCCGCCGTAACTGCAGGTGGTCGTTAAAGACCTTGGTCAAGAATAAGACGACCGCAAAGTAAATCAGCCACAGGAGGTAAGGGAGTACGGGGTTCCCAAATAAAGTCGTCATTGCCGAAATAAACTGCTGATTTGAAATTAATGCCGTTATCTGGCTATCCAATGCCAGCATTACCCGCAGCAGGGCCACGCACAGGACAATAAGCATTACCGGCAGGCCAATCCCGACGATCCACTTCCACGTCCGACTGAGGAGGCTAAAGCCATTTCCAATTGCCTGGCAGGTAATCACACCAGTTAAGAGGATCAAGAAGTTGACCAGCAACGTCCGGGGGCTTTTCAATGGCTCATTCGCCAGTGACAATAGTTCATCGACAATAAAGATCACCAGGGTGGATAGAACAAGGGCCAACAGCCGCCCCCGCCACATCGTTTTCCGGGAAATCCCGTTTTGAATTGACCACTTAAAGTCGGTATAAGGGGTCACAATAAAGTAGGCAAGCAGTCCTAGATTAATGAAGACCGCCAGGGTGGAAGGAATTCCTCGTAAGGAAACGACACAGGATTCCCAGTTATGGTTTAGCGCAAAGCCAAATAGGTAAACGACCACTTCAAAGCCCACGACCCAACCGACGGTAATTAAAATGAGCTCGCCCAGCCGGTGAAAGACGTTGGTAGCTTCCAGTTTGAGCTTTTGGTTATTCATTATCACTGCCCCCATTCGTTAAGTAGATAAATAATTGCTGTAAGTCGTAGTGGCCAATCTTGACCTGGTCCGGGATTACCTGCTGGTTGTTTAATTGGTCGTAAACGTAGGCGGTCTTAATCTTGCCCAGTTGGTCACTGCCGAGGACCCGTAAACCAGCCACGTATTGGTCAACCAGCTTGGCTGGACCACTAACCGTGTAGGCCTTGTCTAACATTGCCTGGACATCCGCATTTTCAACCACCTGGTGGTCATTTAGGATAATGACGTGTTCGACCAATTGTTGAATCTCATCAATCAAGTGGGTGGAAAGGACAAAGGTCCGCGGCTTGTTTTGGTAGGCCTTGATCAATTCCTTGTAAAAGAGGTCCCGGTGATTGGCGTCCAGCCCCAATACCGGTTCATCCAGCAGGATGAAGCTGGCGTTGACGTTCAGAGCGACGGTTAGCTTGGCTGCGGTCTGCAACCCGGTCGACAAGTCACTTAGTTGGTTACTACTGGTGATCCCAAAGGCGGCCAGTAAACGTTCCGCGTTTTGGTAGTCAAAATCACCGTACGCCCCGTCCGCTAGGTCAAACATCCGGCGAATCGTCGTCTTTTTCGGGTAGAGGTCGACCTCACTCATCAGGTAAATTTCGCCGAGGACCCGGTCCTGGTCGTTACTACCGAGGTCGCCCAAAGTGACGGTCCCCGTCGTTGGGAAAACCCGCCCGGTAATAATGTTTAACAGGGTCGACTTACCAGCACCGTTGCGGCCCAGCAGGTCGTAAATTTTCCCTGGTGCCAGCTGGAAGTCAACATCATCTAAGATCAAGTGCCGGCCATATTTCTTGCTAACGTGGTTAATCCGTAATGTTTCCATCGTTTTCCCCCCGTTCGATTAGTTCCAATAAGTGCTCCTTGTTAATACCAAGCTTATGAGCTTCGACCACTAGTCGCTTAACGTAGTCGTTATAAAAACTTTCTTTACGTGCTTGCATAATCTTCTCCTGCGCACCCGTCGCAACAAACATCCCCCGACCCCGGCGCTTTTCAACCAAGCCCTTATCAACCAGCATGTTCATCCCTTTTAAGACGGTCGCTGGGTTAATGTGCAGCTCCGCCGACAACTGGGTCGTCGACGGGATCTGGCTACCTTCGTCAAAGCCGCCGGTAAAGATCATCTCTTCGAGCTGCGCAGCAATCTGCTGGTAAAGCGGGGTCGAATCATCAAAATGAAATTGCACGGTGCCACCTCCTCATTAGTTAACTGGTTAATTGCTTATGTAACTAAGTATATAAGTGACCAACATAAAAAGCAAGCAGAAATTCTACTTGCTTTTTATTATTCTTCAAATAACAGCCGGCGGAGCCTAACCGGTAGCGGGTGTGCAAGGAGGAGGTCCATGCCCACCGCGGCCTTTTTCTTGGCCCCCAGTTGTTCTTCGCTAACCGTCCCCGGCTGGATCTGGGCCGGGCCGAGGTAGTAAAACTGTTTGCCAACCGCATCGCTCCGTTTTACGAAGAGGTGGATCGTCACGACGGGTTTCCCCGCCCCATCCCGGGCCAGCAACCGTTGGACCTCCGGCGAAGATCGGTGCCGGGGGCTGCGGGTATACCACCGCAGTGACTGTCCATTCTGCAGCTGATTATCATAAATGGCGTTGCGCTGCTGGTCATCCTGCTTTTGATAGGTAATAAAGATTGGGCACTCCCGCTCACCGACCCGGTAACCATACATTGGCGCACTGACGTCCAGCGGCCAGTTTAATAGTCGGCAAACATCCTTGCGGTCATACTGTTGGTAGCGGGTAAACTGCTGGTGAGCATTATAAGCCGTGCTCAGGTCCAACCCGGTCACCACCGCATCAGTCAGCAACTGGGCAAACTGTTGGTGTTCGTCAACCGCCCGTGCCAATGGCCCATCAAGCCGGTAGTCCATGAGGTCCGGGCGCCGGACAATTGCTTGGTTGCCGTAAAGCTGGCGCCGGGTTTGCTTACCGGCCTTAACGTCAAAAAAACGCAGGCTTAAAACATCATCTAGTGACTGAAGCAGTGCGGGATTAACATAGGCCCCGGCCCGGTTGAAAGTTGCCAGCAGGTCTTCTTGGTTGCACCGGTGGTCCGGGTGCGCCAACAGCAACTTTAAGAGCAGTAATTCATGTGGTCGCTTGCCATTTATTAACTCCTTCGTTACAAAGGTTAACACCGCCCGCTCCCGTGCGGTCAGCGTTACGACAACCCCCATTTTAGAAAGGAAGTCACCATAGTTGCCCAGCTGGTGGTTGGCCGCAAAGACTAGCGGTGATACCGACCCGTAACGGGCAAAATCATGGAGTAGCGGCGGCCGACCAAGGCGGTGGGCGAGGTCCTGGTAGGCTGCACGGAGTTCTCTTATACTATCCAGTTTGACCGCCGCCAGTGACTGGAGGATCCGGTCAGCAGCCACCCGGCGGAAGTTAACCGTCGAAACCCCAATTGTGGCGGGAAGGCGAACCGCTTGCCGGGCCCGGTCAACTTGTCGACTGGTATCATCATTTAACGCTAACGGAATTAAGAAGTTGTTCCGGTAATTACCGATGAAATCCAGGACGGTCACGTACTGCTTCCCTGGGAACTTTCGTAACCCCCGCCCTAGTTGCTGGGTAAAGACAATTGCTGACTGGGTATTCCGGAGCATGATAATCTGGTTGAGTGCTGGGATGTCCACTCCCTCGTTGAAGAGGTCGACGGTAATGATATATTCCAACTTCCCGGCAACCAGTTGGTCCACCACCCGTTGGCGGCGGGATGGGGAATCCTGATTGGTCAACGCGGCCGCCGGGTGACCGGCTGCCGTAAACTTAGCGGCTAGCTCCCGGGCCTCTTCTTGGCGGGAGCAAAAGACCAACCCCTTGGCCTGATCACCGCAATAACCATAATAGTCGAGCTGCGCTAAGATATAATGGACCCGCTGGTCGGCCACCAGATACCGCAGGCTACTCGTCTCCGTCACCACCTCACCATCTCGCTCGTAGTCTTGGATGCCGACGTAGTGAAACGGCGCTAACATGCCAGCGGCTAGGGCCTCTTTAAGACGAATTTCGTAGGCCAGGTGGTAGTCAAAGAGGGCGTAAACGTCCTGCTTGTCCATTCGCTCCGGGGTGGCGGTCATCCCCAGCCAAAAGCGGGGCGCAAAGTGGTTAAACACCCGTTGGTAGCTCGGCGCCGCGGCCCGGTGTGCCTCGTCAATTAGGATATAGTCAAACTGGTCCGCGGCCAGCCGCTGGAGCGTTGCCGACTGACTCAGAGTTTGGACGGTCGCAAACAGGTACTTGGCTCCCCAGTCGTGATGGTGACTGGAAAGGAGTCCGTAGTCACTAGCGGGACCGCCCAGCACCCGACGGAAACTTCGTAATGATTTTTGGGCAATTTGTTCCCGGTGGACGAGGTATAAGAAGTGGTGCGGCCGAAAGTCCCGGACAGCAAACGCGCCCAGGTAAGTTTTTCCGGTCCCCGTCGCAGAGACCACAAGGCCCCGCCGGGCACCGGACTTAACCAAGGCGGCCAGTTCCTTTAGCGCCGGGCGTTGCATCTGGTTAGGCGTAACCGGCCCCGTCAGCGGCGCCGTTACCCGGGGCCGGGCTGGCGCTTGCCAGCGGGAACGGTAATCGGCGAGCCAGGCCGCCGTTAATGGATGGCTCTGGGCCGTCAGGGTCGCCAGTTGGGCTGCTAGTTGGTCCGTTAACCGGCCCGCGGTCCGCGAGCTCACCTTCAGTGACCATTCCACGTTTTTTAACAGGGCGGACCGGGTAAAGTTGGCGCTGCCGACTACCACCGTTTGAAAATCACCAGGGTCAAAAAGGTACCCCTTGGCATGAAAACCGTCGACATCAACAATCCGGACATCCAGGTTCGGAATCTTTAGCAGCTCCGCAAAGACCGCCGGCTGGTTAAAGCCCAGGTAATCACTGGTCAACAGGGTGCCCCTTATCCCCTGGTCCGCCAGGTCGGCCAGTGTCGCCTTCAGGGGGACCAGCATATCAAGCGTCACGAAGGCCACCGCCCAGGTGAAGTGCTGACAATGAAGTAACTCATCCTGGAGTGTTTGCCACAGGTTTTCACTCGCACCAGTCGTCAATAGCTGGGGCGTTAGCAACTCGTGGCCGGGGTAGTTTTGGTCATATAAGCCACTTAAGATTGCATTTTTAAATGCTGCTTGCTTGTCCATCCGCTTTCCTTTCTCTAGCTACAAAAGGGGGTCAGTAATTCGGCAAATGCGGACGACTGACCCCAATTTTATATCAAAACAACCATAACAAGGACCCACAAACGAGGCCACAGAGCGCCCCGGCAATGACATCGCGGGGGTAGTGAACCCCACCGATGACCCGAGCAACCGCCAATAAGACGGTCAGCACTAGTAAGGTCAGGCCCACCGGCCAGGCGACCTGCCAAGCTACCAAGCTAATTACCGTCGCAGAAAAAACGTGCCGGCTCGGCAGTGAATCCCCCTGTTTTTCCCGGGGGATCAACGGGTCAATCATCCATTCCTCGTAGGGCCGGGGGGCATTGAGCCGGTTACGGGCAATTGTCAATACGACAAACCCCAAGCCGGGAATGATGACCAGCGGAGCCACTGCCTTGGCTAATGCCGGCAGCGAAGCCCGGTGCTCCCAACCTATCGCCACTAAGGCCCCAAAGTAGGCCAGGTACATGATAGCGACCACCACCCGGTTAAAGAGGCGGAGGGCCCCAATCAGGCGGGGATGGCGGCTAAACCAGTTACTCAGGTCGGTATAAAATTCAAAGTAATTATACTTAGTATCCATTTTATGGCAACTCATTTCCGGCGGCCTGGTAGAGGTCGTACCATTCCTGACGAGTCAGTGTTAGGTCGCTGCCGGCCGCACTATCGGCAATGTGAGCCGGGTTCATTGTCCCGATCAGAACCTGCATGTGGGCCGGGTGGCGCAGAATCCACGCCAGGGCAATGGCATTCTTGCTAACCTGGTACTTCGTCGCTAGTTGGGCCAGCTGGGCATTAAGCTGGGGGAACTGGTCGTTATCAATGAAGGTCCCCGCAAAGGTCCCGTATTGAAATGGCGACCAGGTCTGGATAGTCAGGTGGTGTAACCGGCAATATTCTAGCAACCCACCGTCATGGTCGACCGACCCGACATCGGTCATGTTGGTATGAAAACCGTAATCGACCATCCCGGTATGCTTAAGGCCAAACTGTACTTGGTCAACGAGTAGTCGCTGACTGAGTGCGGACTGGAGAAGCTCCACCTGGGCCGGGTTAAAGTTCGACACCCCAAAGTGGCGGACCTTACCACTGGCCTGTAACTCATCAAAGGCCGCCGCTATCTCTGCAGGATCCATCAGTGCGTCCGGACGGTGGATTACAAAGGAATCCAGGTAATCAACCCCCGTCCGCTGGAGGATCCCGTCGACGGCCCTAATCAAGTGCGTGCGTGAGGAGTCGTAGCGGGTAATCTGGTTATCGTCATTGGCGTACAGCCCCCCCTTCGACTGGAAATAAAAGTCCGAGCGGGCAAGGCCACTTTGCTTTAGTGCTTGACCAAAGTGAATTTCTGACGACCCCCGGCCCAATACCGGGTCGTTGCCGTAAATATCGGCCGAATCGAAAAAGTTAATTCCAGCCGCATAAGCAGCATCAAGGGCCCGGGCGGAATCAGCCACGGATAAGGTCCCCATCCGCATGATACCAAGCGCCACGTTGGAAGCAGTCCAACTTGTTCCACCAATTTTAACTGACTTCATCTTCCATACTCCTTTATTAAGCAAAACGCCAACTTTTCTTAACTAATTATACTTCAACCGCTAAAATGCTTAAAGTAGACAAGTTGCCCCAGGACCCGGTTTTCTTATGGTCCCTAAGGTGTTATATTGTTTTCATTGCTGATTTAAGGAGGGAGTTACATGAGTAAACAAGCAAAGGGAATTATACTGGCGGCCAGCGGTGCCGCGCTGTGGGGAATTTCTGGTGCCGCGGCCCAGTATCTTTTTGCGACTACTAACATTTCCAACACCTGGCTGGTGGGCCTGCGCTTACTTGGTGCCGGGGTCTTATTGACCCTGTGGTGCCTACTTAAGCAGCCCCACCAGCTCCGGGCCATGGTGACTAACCGGGGTAACCTTAAGCTACTGATCCTGTTTGCGATCTTGGGGATGACCAACTCACAGTTGTCTTACTTTTTAGCGATCAAGTACAGTAATGCCCCGACGGCGACCGTCATCCAGTACCTCCAACCGGTCTTTATCATCATCTGGCTGGCAATTTTGACCCACCGCTTGCCGCGGCGGATCGACTGCTTCAGCATCGCCTTGGCACTGGTTGGGACCTTCTTTTTGGCCACCGGGGGCCAACTCAACCAACTGACCCTGACGCCGGTTGCGCTCTTTTGGGGGATCTGGTGTGCCGCGGCGGCCGCACTATACACCCTATTACCCCGGCCCCTGCTCAACCGCTTTGATGCACTACCAGTCTGTGGTTTGGCCATGCTGATCTCTGGGGTCTTACTTTCACCGTCCCTGGTCATGATCCCGGCCCCCCACCTTAACCTCCTCGCTTGGGGGCTAGTTGCCTACATCGTGATTGGGGGGACGATGTTCTCATACACCCTATTCTTACAGAGTATTCGTTACATCTCACCAGCCGCCACCGGAATCTTAAGTGCCTTCGAACCACTGGTAGCAACGATTTTAGCAGTGACCATGCTCGGTACCCAGCTGACCTGGGCCGCCGTTTTCGGCTCAGTCCTCATCCTGCTCACCACTGTCCTCCAGGCCATCCCATTTCGTAAGTTCGCCGTCTTCTTGCATTGGCCCCATTTGCGATGAGACGGATCAATTTTAAGAACGCCGTTTGTAAAATTAAGTTAGAAAAATAAAAAGCCATTTGTGATAGACTTTTGAATAACCACAAACAAAAGTAAAGGAACATCACAAATGACTTATAAACATCTTACCACACGTGAACTAACCCTC
>DXAF01000043.1 GCA_019117185.1 Candidatus Limosilactobacillus intestinipullorum
TATGTTTGTTTTTAGGGGTAATTACATCATATCAGGAACGATTTCCTGTGTACATAAGAAGCCGGACGATGAACCAAGATTTGATTCATCGTCCGGCTTTCATTTTGGACTGAGAGTTTTTTCCCAGCCTCCTCTTTTTGTCCTCCATTTAGATGGGCCCTATTACTACATTCTCCGCTTTTTTATTAAGTTTTGCTTAAACCACTGCGCAAACTCTGGTATGATCAATACTAGCAATTATTTTATTACTGATAAAGAAGGGAAGGAACCTTTATGACCGGGAGAGATTACTTAAAAATCTGGTATCGGGTTCAAATCGGGGCTACCTGGTTAGTACTTGCGTTAATGCTGGTGCGAAACTACGAGATGGGGCGGCACTACATTGTTACTACGTTGGTTGCCCCGCTGATTATTTTGGCGATTGGGTTAGTAGTTGAACTATTACCTCAGCTGCCGCCAATCATACAGCGGCTAAACGCATGGTTACAGGGATTATTACAGCCGCTAATTCTGGTTGTTGCCTGGGACGTTATTACCCGGGAAATCATCACCCTCTTACACCTACCGGCCCGTGGCGTGGTGTCACTGATGATTATCTATTACTTAGTGATGTTTGCGCCCTTTGCAAGCGTGATTGGCGGTCAGTTGACCCTTAGTATCGAACGGTTTATCTTTGCAGTGGCAACGTTTCAGGTGGTCCTCATACCACTAATCGCCCTACCAACTAACCTGATTGATAACCACTTCTTATTACTAACCCTAGAGACCGGGGTAGTGGGGGCAGTGGCCTACTTTGTCCTTGTCACAACAGCGATGCGGGCTTGGCGGCTATCCTGGCCAGGGCTAAAACCACACTGGAGCGGCGATTTTAACTGGTGGATTTTAATAGGGCTAGTCGTTGTTGACCTCGGGATGACCGTACTAAACGTTGGCGGTGTTCCTGACTTTAGTAAGGCTAACTGGCAGTGGACACTGACGGCCCTTGAAGCAGCGGTTGCCGAAGAAACCTTATTCCGTTTTGCAATCCTAGGTATCTTGTTCTATGCTTGGCGGCACATTCACCAGCGGCTCTTGGCGGCGTTAATTACGAGTAGTGTTCTATTTGGCCTGGCACACATGGTTAACGCCTTTCAACAGAGTTGGTCGGTGACAGTTTACCAGGCGGTCGCGGCGGTCGGGTTGGGCCTCTTCTTTGCAGTGGTTTACGTCTATACAGGTCAGTTATGGTTGACAATGCTGATGCACGGCTTGTTGGACTGGTTTAGCTTCATCGCTACCGGGACAACTGTTATGGCTGGCAGTCAGGTTAGCCCGGCTGACTGGGGTGCTGTGTTAGGTGAGCTAGTAATCTTTGGCGCAATTACGGCATGGATGATGTTTGGCCAACGACGGCAAGTAATGAACCGGCATGTTGCCCGCTTAACTGGTGCTAAGCAGCACTTTGATTTTCAGATCCAGTATTGATACGAAAAAACGCTGGTGAAAAGGAAATTTCCTTTTCCCAGCGTTTTATATTAGGAAAGTCGTGAATTAAATGAAGTGATGATCAACTCCGGAACCTAATTAAAGGTTATCACCACGTTCGAATTGGAACTTGGAGTTCAACAGGGTCTGGTGAACCAGGCTGTTGGTCAGTTTGTGTGCTTCATCAGTGATATGGGCAGCAGTCTTTTCGTTTTCTGCTGTCAGGTAGTCGGTTAATTCAGCACCAGACTTGCCCTTGGCGCCAGCAGTGATATCGTCAACTCGGCCGACAGCATAGCTTTGGGCGTTGTCGCGGAAGCCGTTAACCTCGTAAACAAAGTCGTGGTACCGTGGTTCAATGATTACTTGGAGCATCTTGTACATCCAGTAAGCACTCTTTTCTGGACGAACATCTTCAGTCGCAACGGCGTAATTGGCTGGTGTGTCATTGATGTTAGTGAAGAATGGTACGTATGGGCTGTAGCAGTAGAAGCCGAAGTTGATCCATTGGATAGCTGCGTATTCAGCTGGGACGTCGTTACGGATCTGCATGATGCAGGAGCTTTGGTTCCGGTCTAAGGCAATTGAACGGAACTTGCGTTGGTCCTCAGGAGTACCAGATGAGTACGTGCCCATTGGGTCATATGGTGTCTGGTTATAGTGAGAAGTAAGGAAGAATTGGACATCTTCAACCGCAATCTTCTTTTCTGGACGACGCAGGAATGGCATATCTTGACTTGTTGGGTCTTGTTCAATTGATGGGTTGAACAGCTTTTGACCATACCAGGTCCGTGGGGTGTTGTAGTAGGCGTCCGCTTCATCTTCAGTAGCAAAGATCTTCCGGAAGTTGAAACTGTCCGGGTATGGGTTGAGGTGGTACTTTTCAACAAACTCACGAATACCACTAGCGTACATGAAGTTTTCAGGATCATCAAAGTCGATTTCTTGGATGCACATGTTATTTGGTGCAATGGCGTAGCAGTCGTCTGGGATCCGTTGTGCAACCCACTGGTGACCACCGGCAGTTTCTAGGTACCAAACTTCGTCCTTATCACTGAAGGCAATCCCGTTAGTTTCACCAGTACCGTACTTTTCGATTAAGGAACCGAGGCGCTTAACCCCTTCACGAGCGTTCTTGATGAATGGCAATACCAGGTAAACCATTGAGTCTTCGTCAACCCCGTTATCAACGAGTGGGTCATGACCCAATACCCGGGCGTTGGTTGATTCAGTTTCGGTGGCACTCATGGCAACGTTATATTCATTAATACCTTGCTCGTCCCAGCGACCATTACCATGGCCTTCGTTTAATTCGTGGGCACCATTTGGTGTAGCGGTGTAACGGCAGCCTTTACCAGACATATCAACTTCAAAGCCATTGTAATCAGAAACGTAGTGTTCACCGGTATAATCCTTGGCTGGGAAGACCTTAAACGTCTTCGGGTTAATACCGTTGTAACCATCCTCATCCCGGGCAATCATCGTGGAGCCGTCGATGGAGGCATTTTTACCAACTAACATTGCTGTACAACTAGTCACTTTTTTATTCATAGTTACACATCCTCTCAAAATATACACAACTATTACCAATGTCGATTATAACACTTGTGTAAGCGCTATAATAGGGGAATTTGTGAAATTATTAATATGAGAAAAACAATAGTAAGGAAGGAACAATATTAGTTAGTAAAAAGTTTTAATATCTAAATGCCGACTTTTATTTTAGGATAGCCAAAAATTATTATTTACAAATCAAAGAATAGTAGTAACATAGTTAATGTACAGTTAGCGGAACCGGTAACTACCGGCGACGTTAATAGAACCTAGAGAGGGGAATACTAATGTTCGAAATTAAGCCAAAGAAGTTCAAGAAGATCCTCGTTGGTGTTGATGATGCACCAGATGCCCGTGCCGCCTTTTCCTATGCTGTAGATAAGGCCAAGCGTGATGGCTCTGAGTTAGGGATTGTTTCCATTTTGGAGACGGGTGACATTAATGTTTACCAAATTCTCGATAAGGATTACGTGCACAGTACGGAAGATGAATTAAAGAAGCGGGTGAATGAATACGTTCAAGCCGCCATTGATTACGGTGTTGACCCAAAGAAGATTACCGCAATTGTTGACCGTGGTGAACGTCCTGCTGAACGAATTTGTAACCACGTTATTCCAGCCTTCCAACCGGACCTATTAATTATTGGTTCAATTGGTAAGTGGGGTAATCGGAAGGCCGTGGGGTCACAAGCCTCTTACATGACCCGGCATGCCGGAACCTCAGTATTTTGCATTCGGACAACGGCCGTGCAGACTTACGAATAAAATTAAAAGCTAACTCATTGGTAGTAAAGCGGTAGCCAGGTGGCTATCGCTTTTTACATGTAAAAGATGTTTTTAATGATTCTAATTAGACGTGATAACAACTGATTAAATGCTTGAATATGCTTTAACTAATGTTATAATGATTCTAAACAAGAACAGAGAGGGAGGAAGCAAGATGGCTAAAAAGAAAATGTCGTTGGCGCAAAAAGTCAATGTCTTACGGGCCAGTGTGATGGGCGCAAATGACGGCATTATTTCAGTTGCCGGGATTGTTATCGGGGTGGCTGCCGCGACCAGTAATGCCTATTCAATCCTGATTTCTGGGCTGTCTGGTAGTTTAGCCGGGATGATTTCGATGTGTATGGGGGAATATGTCTCGGTTTCCACACAAAAGGATTCACAGAAGATGGCAATGATTAGTGAACGCCAGCGCCTGACCGACCAATACCAACAGGAGTTCGATTACGTGCAGAAAAAATACGAAGCTCAAGACATTGATCCCCAGTTGGCCCACCAGGCGACTAGTGAATTAATGAAAAAGGATTCATTAGCAACGGCCGTCCAGGAGCGTTACGGCTTTAACCCGAAGGAGTTTACGAGTCCATATGCGGCCGCCATTGCTTCGTTCATCTCTTTTCCGACCGGTTCAATCTTGCCAATGGTTGCGGTGACGATGGCGCCAGCCGAAAGTCGGATTTGGGCAACCATGGTTGCGGTTTTAATCGCCTTGCTAATTACTGGTTACTTTGCTGCCGTTCTTGGTAAGTCTAATCGTGTTAAATCAATGTTTCGTAACGCAGCGGCTGGATTACTAACGATGGGCGTTACATTCGTGATTGGTCAATTATTTGCACGGTAGGGGGATGACAAGTAATGGTAAAGACGAGAAAACAGCAAAAGCAGACAATGGAAGAAAAACTGAATACCCTGCGTGCGGGCGTGTTGGGCTCTAATGATGGTATTTTAACGGTCGTTGGGGTACTGGTTTCCGTTGCGGCCGCGACGACGGACCGGTTCACGATCTTTATTGCGGGTCTTTCGGATCTTTTGGCCTGTGCCTTTTCGATGGCCTCAGGCGAATACGCCTCAGTATCAACCCAAAAGGATACTGAAAAGTCAGCGGTTGCCCATGAAGAGCACCTGCTCAAGACTGACTTTGCTGGTGAACTGGAAGCCGTTAAGAATTATTACGTCGAAAAAGGGGTCACTCCGGAGACCTCATTAGCGATTGCAAAGGACTTACTAAATAAGAAGCCACTAGCAACCATGGTCCGGATCAAGTACGACATTGAACTGGGGCACTACCTCAATCCATGGGATGCCGCCTTTTCATCACTATTTTCCGCAGCGGCCGGGGGAATATTCCCTTTAATGGCAATGACCTTAGCCCCCGAAGCTTATAAGTGGTATGCGGTGATTCTTGCAGTTGCCTTTACGAGTGCGCTGACGGGGTACGTCAGTTCTAAACTTGGCAACGGGTTAGTGAAGATTGCCGTCATCCGAAACATCATTATTGGGTTAATTACGATTACGATCCACTATGGTGTTGGGAAGTTATTCTAAAAGTTATTCTCATCGACAGTAAATTAATACCTCCATAATATAAGATGACCTCCAGTTCGGCTTAGCCGGCTGGAGGTCATCTTATTATATTATACTGGTTATATTTTATTATCACCTAGTAGTTAGGGGAAGTTACTAGTCGTGGTCGTCAATCATATTCTTTTCATCAACGGGGGTGTTAAACATCTCTTCATTCCGTCCCCGGCTGCATTCCGCTTGGAGGGTGATGTGGCAGATGCCATACTTTTGGTGAAGCACCTTTTCAACTTGGGCGTAGATTTTTTCTACCTGACTAAGGCGGAGGTCATCACAGTTTAAGTGGGCGGAGAAGATGATGTGGTGTTCATCGATCATCCAGGCGTGGACGTGGTGCACGGCATCAATACCGTCAATTTGCTTAAGGTCGTTTTCAATGGCCTCATAGTCGAGGTCCGGTGATGATTGCATTAGGATCCGAATCGTCTGGTTGATGATTGGCAAGGCCTCATAGGCAATGTAGATGGCAACCCCGATGGTCAACACCGGATCGAGCCATGGAATATTAACATAAGTAAGAATGATTCCCCCAATGATGACGGCAACTGATGACAGTGCGTCGCTTAAGACATGGAGGTAAGTTGCCTTGACGTTAAGACTATCGTGGCTCCCGGCATGAAGCAGGG
>DXAF01000003.1 GCA_019117185.1 Candidatus Limosilactobacillus intestinipullorum
ACGCGAGTTCATGACCATGTTTTTTACACTGACCCATATTCTCCTTGGGAACGCGGATCCAATGAAATCAATAATCGTTTTCTCCGGAAGGAGATTACTAAGGGCCAAGCTATTAATGATTATAGTAGTGCCCAGATTATAGCGACCAATAACTGGATGAATCACTATCCACGGGCCATATTTAATGGACGTTCTGCAATGGATGTTTACTGTAAAGCATTCTATCAAGAGATGTCACGTTCTCATCAACCAATAATTAATTGGTCAGTACTATTTATTTCAGCTTAGTGGCTAACTTATTCTTGAAATTTAGACATTATAACAAAATTAGAAATTAGTATAAAAATCTAATTCCCGGTATAATAAATAATGTTTGTTGTGTACTCAGTACTACACAAGTCCATTTTAATTTGCCTCAACTTTAGGTTAAAATAAGGGTTCAGTTTTCAGAAAGGAATTGTGATATATGAAAAATCAATTGCCCCAAAGCAAAGAACACGAGAAGACGCTGGGGTTGTTTGACCTCGCCATTCTTGGAATTGGCGCCATCATCGGTACGGGGATCCTGGTCCTCACAGGAATCGTGGCGGCGGAGGATTCCGGACCCGCGATTGTCTTTTCCTTCTTAATTGCCGCCCTGGCCAGTGGATTGATCGGCCTTTGTTATTCAGAGCTGACAACCAGCCTGCCCAACTCCGGGAGTGCCTTTTTCTACGCCTGGGTGGCAATCGGAAAGTTCGTTGCTTTCTTGGCCGGGTGGACTCTAATCGGGGTCTACGTTACGACGACTGCCACCGTGGCCAACGGCTGGACCGGTTACGTCCAATCTTTTCTTGAGGTCCTCGGCATCAACCTCCCCCACCGGTTCCTAGTAACACCGGCGGCCGGGGGATTCGTTAACCTCCCCGCGGTCCTGATGATTATCCTAATGACGGTTATTTTGACCCGGGGAACAAGCGAAAGCAAGCTGGTCAACAACTTCTTAGTCGGGGTGAAGATCTTTATCATCCTCATCTTTATCATCGTCAGCACCCAGCATGTGAACCCCGCCAACTGGCATCCCTTCTTACCATACGGCTACCAGGGAATCTTCACCGGTGCCTCTGCCGTCTTCTTCTCCTTTTTAGGTTTTGATGCACTAGCAACTTCGGCAGAAGACGCTAAGGACGTGGGCCACACCATCCCCCGGGCAATTATCCTCTGCCTGCTGGTTTCGACCGCCCTCTATGTCATCGTCAGTTTGGTGATGACGGGGGTTGTTCCTTACAAGAAACTAAACGTGTCTGAAGCGATGTCGTACGTATTAATTAGCCAGGGCCATGACTACGTCGCTGAGGTGGTCTCCTTAGGGGCCGTTCTCGGGATCATGGCGGTGGTCTTTGCCTTTATTTACGCCGGCTCAAATATTCTAAAGTCAATGAGTCGGTCGCGGTTCTTGCCCAAGGGCCTCGCAACATTAAATGCCAAGACCCAGAGCCCCAACCGGGCCATCTGGTTAGTTGGTCTCGCTGCGGCCGTCTTTGCCGGGGAATTTGACCTCCACTACCTGGCGCTGATCGCCAATATCGGTTCCTTGACCGTCTTTCTTTTAATTTCATTAATCGTGATTATTTTACGCTACCGGTACCCTGAACTAAAACGACCATTTAAGGTCCCATTCGGCAACGTTATCCCGACCTGTTCAATTATCATTTGTATCATCTTACTGGTCAGCATTTCCCTCAAGGCGTGGGCAACTTACCTCGTTTGGATTGCCCTGGGCTTAATCGTCTACTTCTGCTACTCATTAAAGCACGCGGACGAATTTAACTTTACTAAGGAAGAATAAGTGTAAAGCGGCCTTCAACATTTGGGTTTTTCCAAGTGTTGAAGGCCGCTTTGTGTCTTAGGTTGTTAATACCTAATCTACTAATTTTCCGACTACCGGTAGGTCCTTTAGAACCTTCTTACCGTGTGGTGATAGGTTAACTAATACTTTCGTTAAGTCTTGGCCAGCTTCATTACCGTGGTGGTGACCACCTTGCCAAGCATCCTTACCGGAGACGTCGTAAACGACTCCTTCAATGGCCACATACGCTGGTTGGCCACCCTGGCCGTTGTATTGTTTTAATTCATCGTTAGTAAATTCTTTGGTCATGATCGAAAACCTCCTTAAACATGGTTCCTGTTGCTGCTGACTTATTTCAATTATAACTTAATTTACTAAAAAGCGGTAACAAAGCGCAGAAATAAAAGGAAATCATAACTTCTTGACTAGGTTATACCAGGTTTCACCGGCATGGCTTGATGCCGCAACGCCAACCTTAACAAAGCCGTTATGGGTATAAAAGGGAACGTTTTTCGCTAACGAATCCAAGGACATTGTCTGCCGGCCGGCCGCACGGGCCTCCGTTAACAATTGGCTTCCCACTCCCTGGCCCCGGTAGGCGGGAGCAACCGCAATCGACAACACTAATTGGTGCCCACCCGTTACCAAGTTAGTCGGCGTTTGCGTATACATTTCATCTGCCACAAATTTCGCATTAACGGCGGGACCGACAATAAAGCCCACTACCCGGTCACCGTCGCGGGCCACCAGAAAGGTCGCCGCTAGCTTACTAATCCGTTCTTTAAATGCCGCCGGGCTTCCCGCCTCGGCGGGGCTAAAGCCAGCCCGTTCAATTTGAACGACTGCTGGCAAATCATCCATCGTTACTCTAGTAATTTTTATCATTAATTAATGCCCTCATTTCCTTAATAAACAGCTGAGCAACATTTGGTAAGTGGTAATTCTTGTTCCAAACCAGGGTATTGCTATCAATAACCGTGGGCGTTAGTGGACGAAAAACCAGTCCGCTCCCCGCTTCAACATTAACCAGGCCGTCGTAGCAAAGTGCTAAACAGGCACCAGTCTTAACCAGCAGGCCCGCATTGAACAGTAAGTTATACTGGCCCACAAAGTTAAACTGGCTAAGTACATCTCCCGCCCACTGGCGGAAGGTATCCTGCCGTTCAGTCTGGACGGACGTCAATAGCGGCTGGCCCACCAAATCCTGGGGTGTAATTGCCGCCTTTTGTGCCAGTGGGGTGGTGGCGGTCATCATCACCCCCCACCGGTTACCCCGCTTCAGGGGAAGAGTGTTATAATCGGTCAAATTTTCATGACCCATCAAAACTGCAAAGTCGAGCAACCCCGTATCCAGTTGCTGGCGCAGCGTCACATTATCGCCACTGACCAAGTTTACCCGAACATGGGGATAGTGGGTCATAATTTGAGCGAGTGCCTGCATCACGGGGCCGACGGTGCTGCTTTCCCCCGCCCCAATATTAATCGTTCCACTAACCACTGCCCCACTTTGCAGTTGACTCGTCGTTTGGTCGGTCAAACTAAGAATCTCCTGAGCCCGTTCATACAGGTAGGCGCCCTCTTGGGTTAACTTGATCCGCCGGTGCCCACGCGCCAACACCAGAAACACCGCAGCCGGAAACACCAGTATCCCAACCAACTGGTACCCAGCTGGTTAAAGAAACTGCCACTACCGAAACAATTGTCCCAACGATCACAAGTAGTACACCAGCTAAGCAGCAAGCGACGTTACCACAGTTAGGAAACACCGGTAACGATGCTGGTAAACTCGCCGGAGTGCTTTCCATTGCCTTCCTGCTCAACCTAATTACACTCGGTCTTTACAACCGGCGGAAACGTCAATAATTTTAACCCAGCGACCTGGTTGACCACTGGCCAGGAATCTAAATACGAAAAAAATGACCATCACAGAAAGTCCTTCACTGAACATATCTGCGATGGTCATTTTATATTAGTGTTGAAAGTCAATTTCATTGGCTAATTGGCGAACCTTGGCAACCGCCCCATCAGCATTAACGGTCCGGATTACCTTCCGCAAGTTTACCGAACCATGGTGGGTGTCACCGGCCCCGTAAAAGTAGACTTGCCCATCACGATCCACCGTATAGGAAAAGTCACCCTGCTGGGCCTTCTTAGGAATTAGACTGAACATAATCCCATTGCCTGGCTCATCAACATCTGAAGAGTCACCCTGGGTTAAGTTCATCCCACCAGCTTTAAGGGCATCATTAAACATCCGTGGTTGGCGGTAATAGGTAATAGCAGCAGCTGTTTCCATGGGTGTGATAGTCTCATAACCCAGCTGGGCAGTCTTGGAGACCTTAGCGGCAGGGACATTTTGGCCGGTGCCCGTGCTTAGGTGGTAATTAGCAATGACCGTATCAAAGTATGACTTATCATGGCCGTATCGCCGTGCCAAGCTGGCTTTAGAATACGTTTTGGCGGCGTTTTTATCGCCCATGCCACTCCCGTCACTCTTCGGCGCATCATAAAGAACAGTCACATCGTTACTGTTAACAATCATGGTTGAGTCATGAGCACCAAAACCGATCGTGTAGTGGTTACCCTTTTGCGTCAGGGTCATCCCCATCCCATCCTTGGGTGGTTTATTCTTAGCTAACTGCTGGGCAGTCATGCTATCGTCGAGTGCTAGAAAAGCCATCAAAGCATATTCACTGTCGTTATACCTTATACTTGCTTGGACCGGTACCGTAGTTACACTGCCCGGCACTGCGCCAGTTAGCGGTGCCGCCGTCAGCATCGTTGCTGCCGCCACTAAGGCAGCTATTGTTACTTTCTTTTTCAACGTTGATTTCCCACCTTACAAATTTGCTTCCCTATTACTCTAGCAGAAAACAGCTACCGCCACCAGTGTTCCACATGAAACAATTTGGTGAGGACTAATTAAAATCGCCAGCTTTTCTTGGTAGTTAATTTCTCCATACCGTTTTAAACTACTAAGGCCGGTGGCCCCTTACGCAGGTTGGTCTACCGGTCTTATTTAATCTTAGTCAATGTCGTCACAGTAAATTACGGGTTTGATCAAGTCCGCTGGTTTATTGTGCATCAATTCCAGTGCTTCTGGAATCTTTTCAAAGCCGTGGAACTTGTGCGTAATCAGCAGTGATGGGTCCAAACGACCGTTAGTAATCAGGCTTGCCAGTTTCTCCATCCGGAGCCGGCCACCAGGCATCAGACCACCGTCGATTGAAATGTTGGACATCCCAACACCCCAATCACTAGCCTTAATTTTGATCGTGTCATTACCGTTCAAGTAGGCAACGTTACCAATGGCACCGCCCGGCTTGGTCATCCGGCAGGCTTGATCAAAGGTGTGCTCGGTGTCACCACCAGCAATTAGGACCTTATCAACACCCCTATCATTAGTTGCCTTCAGAATTTGGTCAGCAATGTCACCATTATGGTAGTCAATGATGTCCGTTGCCCCGTACTGTTTAGCAACTTCTACCGTCTTGGGCCGTGAACCAATGGCAAAGATCCGGCCAGCACCGTGCAAAACGGCCCCCCGCAAAGCCATCAGGCCAACAGGGCCAATTCCAATCACGGCAACCGTGTCACCATATTCAACGTGGGCCATTTCATCGGCGTGGAATCCAGTTGGGATCATGTCAGACAGCATACATGCGACACCGGGATCCATCCCCGCTGGCATGTGGGCAAGGTTACCATCCGCGTCATTAACGTGGAAGCAGGTTGCGAAAACCCCATCCTTAAAGTTTGAGAACTTCCAGCCGGCAAGCATCCCCCCAGAGTGTGATGCGTACCCCGCTTGTGAATTTAAATCTGACCAATCAGGCGTAACGGCTGGTACTAAGACCTTGTCGCCCACTTTAAAGTCCTTAACTTCATCACCAACAGCCATGATTACCCCACAGGCTTCATGACCAAGAATCATATCGTGACGGGGACCAATAGCGTTCTCGTAGACGGTATGGATATCGGAGGTACATGGTGCCACCGCTAGTGGCTTAACTAGGGCATCCCGGTGTCCTAACTTTGGATCATCCTTTTCAATAAAGCCCGTTTCGTTTGGACCGAGCATTGCAAAACCACGCATTATGTTTCCACCTTTCCATTAAATCAACGTGACTACTTTCACAATATAGCATTAAGTGGAGATCGTTGCAAGCGGTACCATTAGGTATCAATTAATGTTTCATCAAAGCTAACAAGTTGTCCACCCTTGCGACTGAGTAACCCATCTGTTAGACTAATTACCAAAATTGTATACGAAACGCTCAAAAACAGCGGGCGTTAAAATAAGAGCTGGATAAGGATCTCACCTCCTGTCCAGCTTTTTCTTTGAAAGGAATTATTATGCAGACAACCAGTAAAATTAATAAGTTTTTAATGGTAATTACCCTTCTTTCTGGCAGTTTTATCACTGCATTTTCCGAAACCCTCCTTAATAATGGTTTCCCTACCATCATGCAAGAAGTCCACGTCAGTGAAATGACCGTACAGTGGTTAAGCACCGGCTACATGCTAGCTGCCGGGGTAACAATGCCCTTGGCCGCTTACCTGACCAATACCATCAAATTACGGCACCTTTTCACCACTACAATGAGCCTCTTTTTGACTGGAACTATCATTGCAGCCGCTGCCCCCAATTTTCCGATTCTCTTAATTGGGCGCCTGATAGAAGGGGTGGCCGTTGGTGTCAATATGCCCCTTATTCCCAACGTTTTGTCCTTGATTTTTTCACCCCAACACCGGGGAACTGTTATGGGATTAGCCGGGATCATCATTAATTTTGGGCCAGCGGTCGGTCCCACCGTTTCTGGCGTTATTGTTGACTATTTTTCCTGGCGAATGCTCTTTATTATTCTGATCCCAATTAGTGTCGTCATTATATTAATGACCCAGTTCTTCGTTAAAAACGCTATTCCAACCCGATCATCATTACTAGACATAGCATCAGTTTTTTCCTCAATAGTTGGGTTAGCACTCCTCTTGTATGGCCTTGGTCGGATTGGTGAAACTGGTCGGTGGGAAGCAACCACAATTCTTCTCCAGTTTACCAGTGCACTTATCATGGTCTTCTTTGTCCGTCGCCAACTGCACCTGTCCAAACCCTTACTGGAAATCCGGGTCTTCAAATCACCATCCTATCGGCTTGGCGCATTGCTGGCCCTACTAAATACCTCCTCACTAATGGCAACCGAATTAATGTTACCGCTCTTTAACCAAAATGTTCTCAAAGTCTCACCAACGGTCTCGGGACTAATGTTGATCCCAAGTGCCCTTGCAATGGTGATTGTTTCACCAATCGCCGGACATCTTTATGACCAGTTTGGTATTAAAGCAATTGCCTGGGTGGGTTTTACCATCGGGCTCGCCACTACAATCCCCATGGCCTTCTATTCGCCGACCACCAGCGTTTTCATGGTGACAACACTATATGCTATTCGCTGTGGGAGCTTAAATCTGGCCTATTCGCCAGTTACCGTCTATGGGCTCAACGCCTTATCACAAGAATACGTTGTTTACGGTAATACCCTGATGGTTAACCTAAACCTAGTTGCGGACGCGTTCGCTAATGCATTAGCCGCTTCCACCCAGGCAATTGGTCAGCAACATGCTGCCCACCATCTAACATCCTACCTTGCAACAGTCTACGGCTTTCACTGGTCCTTTTGGTCAATTGCAATCTTAAACTTCATTGCTGTGGTCTTCCTGTTTAAACTCAAGAACCGTTCAACTATCGAATTAAAATAAGAATCCATCATTTTGCAACTTAGCCCTTTAATTTGTTCAGATTTATGGTAAAATTCAAGAGTTAAAAGGACGCAGCCACGTGTTTAGCTCCGTAAAATACGAACATTATCCCAAGCGGCGTCTCAATGGCAAAAGGAGAATTTGATGAATAACGATATTGAACAAGTCTTATACACTCAGGAGCAAATTAACCAGCGTCTCACCGCAATCGCTGACCAGCTAACTGCTAAGTACCAGGATGAATGTCCCCTGATCGTCTCAGTTATGACCGGGGCGGTGGTCTTTACCGTCGACATGCTCAAGCGCCTGCCATTTAAGCTGAACTTGGACTACGTTGACGTTTCCAGCTACGCCGACGGCACCCAATCGGCCGGTCAGGTGAAGCTGGTCCAGGATTTGTCATCAAATATTAAGGGGCGCCCCGTGATCATTATGGAGGATATTATCGATACCGGTCACACCCTTAAGTACCTTGCCGACCTGTTGAAGGGCCGGGGTGCCAAGAGCATTGAGATTTGCGCCCTACTTGATAAGCCGGACCGGCGGGAAGTCGCCGTTGAAGCCGATTACGTCGGCTTCGAGGTCCCAGATGAATTTATCGTGGGCTATGGCCTGGACTACAGCGGTCTCTACCGCAACCTCCCTTACATTGGCATCCTGAAACGGTCGGTTTACGAAAATTAAGTAATAACAGTGGGCCAGCAACCAGTTTGGTCCCACTATTTTTTGACCACTACTGTCATATATAATTGATATTGTGAAAGTGTCCTGTTATCATAATAGCCATTTATTTTGGTATCATGTTTTACCTGCTCCAGGTACTAGTTGACTGGGCAACATATGACGCCCCGTTTGTCCAAGGCTCGTGCGATGGGGCCACTACCATGCAGAGCATCCTGGCTGGAATTATTTTTGGCCTGATGATGGGTTACCGCCTGGTATAAAATTAAAAAGGTTAAATAAAGCAAAAGGAGAAACTAAGAAGAGTCATTATCGACTCCTGCTTAGTTTCTCCTTTTTGTAACTAATTACTTTCTCTTAGAATTGTTCAAAGTCTTGTCTAGTACCAAGGTTAGCTTGCGTAATCACGCCGAGGTGGAACCGAACTTCACTAGCATTGGTCCCATTCTCGTCATCGGCGTATTGACTAACCAGGGTGTAGTCATGACCAAATTGCGGATTGATCCAATATGCTTGGAAGTTGAAGCCGGACTTGGCAGCGTTACGGTACTGGCCATACTTAGCCGCGATGTCGGGCCGGTTATCACCGTATTGATCAATGGCACCATCGATTGAATGATCACCATTATTTATAAAGCTCGTGACAACCTGGTTCGTCGTGTTGTCTAGCAATACAAAACGCCGATAATGCTTAAGATTGTTGGTAACGTGCCACCCCTTAGCACAGAAAATAATTGTGCCTGGGCGCATATCTGAATTAACAGCCAACCACTTATCTAGGTAACCTTGATCGTTAGTTGCTTGACTTGGCTGCGATGGTTGGCTAGGTTGAACTGGTTGACTCGGCTGGGCCGGTTGACCAGCTAGGATTGTCGGTGTAAACCAGTAATCAACCGTATTTTGCCCATTACCCGCTTGATCATCGGTCCACCGGCTAACGACTTGGAGGTTGTGGCCATCCCAATCCTTATTATATGGAATGGTTACACTAAAACCAGAATTGGCAGCATTAACAATCTGCGGAAAGACCTTAACAACGTCCGGACGGGACTGACCCGTGGTTACCCGTTGTCGAGCGACCTCCTTGCCCGTCGTTTTATCAATAACGATGATGTAATGGTACTCCTTGCCATAGGCTTGGTTAGCCGCGTGCCAACCAGCGATAGTCATTTGTCCATCCTTTTCACCAAACTGGTCAAGGCTGGCGCGGTTGGCTTGGTCATTGAAAAGCCGTTGTGGCGTAAACCAGTCATCGGCATAATCACTATTGCCATCAGTAGCCCCACTCCAGCGACTAATAAATTGAACTTCGTCGTTCACGAATGCTGGGTTCAGGTTAAAGTTGACGTCAAAGCCTGACTGATTGGCATTAAATACGCTCGGATATGCCTTGGCAACATCGTTACGGACATTGTTATCCTTGATTTCTTGCCGCGCAATTTCCCGGTTTTGGGTCTTGTCAAAGGCAATGATGAAGTGGTGGCTGCGCGTTATGGCTTGGTTAGTCGCGTGCCAACCATGAACGTGGACTTGGTTGTCATTTACCTCAACACCATCAAGGTAACCATAATTATTCATATCAATATGAATTGGCAGCCAGACATCGGTATGCTGCCCCTCACCATTCTTGGCATCGTTGCTGTAACGACTGACTAAGCTAAGTGAGTTGGTTAACTTAGTAACCGGAATATTAAAACTAGCCTGGAAGCCGGATTTTTGACTATTAGCAACATTTGCGTAAACCTTTTGCACATCAGGGCGGTTGATAACATCTTCACCCGCTACCTTTACCCGTGCAACCTCTTGATTAGCCGTGTTGTCATAAAGGATGGCATAACGGTAAGGGTTATCCTGGCTAGCGTCCGCAGCGTGCCAACCAGTGGCCACCAAGTGTACACTATTTTGTTCAGTTGCTGGTGCCACCTTTACTGAGTCCAGGCAAGCAGCATTTGCGCCCTGGTCGTTTGCAGCCGCAAATTG
Source organism: Candidatus Limosilactobacillus intestinipullorum (assembly GCA_019117185.1). Classification (GTDB taxonomy): domain Bacteria; phylum Bacillota; class Bacilli; order Lactobacillales; family Lactobacillaceae; genus Limosilactobacillus; species Limosilactobacillus intestinipullorum. Next base: position 10,247 of record DXAF01000003.1, read on the forward strand.
CTGCTGGGTCGTTGCTGAGGCCACCGGTGCCGGCGTAACTTGGCTCGTTTGTTCTTGTTGTGCTGGCGCGGTTGTATCGGCGCTCGCGGTGCTGGTTAACATGATTCCACCTGCCACTAACGCGATAGTAGCGGTGAGCCAGAGTTTACCAGCTTTGTATAGCTTCTTGTGTTCCTTCATTTGATTAAAATCTCCCCTCAAGATAAGTTAAAAGTCCTCCATGTAAGTGGCGAACCACAACAATCTCATTATACAGTTTGCCCGCTATATAAAGCAAGAGAGATTCGAAAGCGCTACCGAAAAGGCCTTAGTTGGCTGAAAATTAAGCGTAGTTTTTTTCAGCTAATTATTTGCTAACATAGTGTTTAAAACTAGCACAAAAACGCCCCGGACAGAAATACTCTATCCGGGGCGCCTGATGCTGAATTGGGCTAGCTGGATTCGAACCAGCGCATGACGGTACCAAAAACCGTTGCCTTACCGCTTGGCTATAGCCCAATAAAGTGACCCGTGCGGGATTTGAACCCACGATACCAGCGTGAAAGGCTGGTGTCTT
>DXAF01000044.1 GCA_019117185.1 Candidatus Limosilactobacillus intestinipullorum
CCAGTGGGCACTCCTTTAAGGGCTATCCCGCTTCGGTCCTCAAGAAGATCATTATGAACAAGTCACTGATGGAGCTCGGTGGTTTCAAAGAGCTCTTTGCCAAGGGCCGGTTTGACCTATACCACTAGAATAATATGTACAAAGCGGCTTTCAGCGTGTGGATTTACGATCCAAATGCTGGAAGCCGCCTTAGCTTTATGGGCAACTGAAACTAGTTTTGTCCTCAATAAATACCCATGCGACCAATTTTCTAGTAAAATAGGGGAAAAGCTTCTAGGAAGAAGGGTGAACATGAAAGAAATTATTGCTAAACGGGTCTCAATGTTTGAACTTTTCTATGACCTGATCTTTGTTTACGCCATTTCGAAAATCACGGCGATGATCCACCATCCGGTAAGTGGTAGCTTGCCACTTTTCTCCTACTTTGAATTTGTAATCGTGGTAATCATTGTCATGCAAATCTGGCTGTACCAGGCGCTATATATTAACCGGTTTGGAAAGAGTCGGTAGATCGACATCGGTGGTCTATTAATCAGCATGTACGCGGCCACTTACCTCGCCAACAACATCAATACCGAGTGGTCAACGACTTTTACAACCTTTAACTCCGCAGTATTGTTGATCGTCGCCAACCTGATTTGGCAATACTTCTTTGGTTCTGGTCATCATCCATTTAACGACCCCGATGTTCGAGCGTTTATCATCACCCTGGTCCTTGAATTTATTGCGGTCTTGGCAGGCCTTTTGCTAGGCTTTCACTACGGAATCTACCTCTGTGTTCTTGGCGGCTTGATCGGCTTTCTAATGCCCTTATTAGTATATCGGCAGTTCATCCCCAATCATGTCAATTTTCCCCACCTGGTGGAGCGGTTGAGCCTAATCATCATCATCTATTTCGGTGAGGCGTTAGTTAACGTCACCCAATACTTCACCCGTTCATTATTTAGGCCCCTGCCACTAATGATCTTTGTCTTGCTGGCGAGCCTCTTTGGTTTGTACCTGGTCCAAAGCGACCGCCTAATTAACCACCACCAGCACACCCGCGGCTTTGTCTTGATGTACTCCCACGTTTTTATGGTAGTTGCTATTCTTTCGCTAACCGCTGGCCTTGACTACCTAGCCGCGCCGACGGTTAACCGAACTGCCTTGTGGCTACTGCTGACGGCCAGCGTATTAACCTATAATGTTTATGTCTTCGCTAATGGTGTTTATAACCATAAGCAGTATCGGATGTCGATAACAACCTGGGGCTGGCTATTGCTTCTGGTTATCAGTGGTGCAGCCATTTCCTTTATCTTTCGTGCCCAGACCCCTGGAATCTTAAGCGGCTTAGTGCTTGCCAGCGTCGGTGAAGTTAGCTACTTCTTGGGCCGGTTTGTTTACCACCAATAATCAGGCGAAGACTTGCAAAAAGACACTAAATCAACGAAAATAAAATTAATTATTACTTATTAGAGAAAGCAAAGGAATTAGTATGACAAATGAACCAGATTTAACCAAGTTGCATATTGTTTTTAACGGTCAAAAGACACCACCATTGAAGATCAACCAGCTCTTTGACAGCCGGCGTTTCAACCGCTTTACCGCCATTACCGGCGATATCGATGCCGACTTCATTAACCGCTACCTCAGCAAGTTTATTCAAGTGGAAGTTGTCCGGGGGGCGCGGCCGAACGCGACCGTGAAAAGTGCCAATGAAGTGATTACCAAGGTGGCCTTGACCGATGCGCTGCTTGCCGTCGCTAACAAACAACCGGCGAAGCTATTTGAGGCCCTGTCCAGTAGCAACCAGTCAAACGTCTTAAATGGCCTTTTTCAGTTTGAATACGCCCCCGTCCAGGCGATCTACTCACGCTTTTACCTCTTGAGTAATGAGGAAACCAAGGATTGTCGGGTCATCCTGGGGAGTATTGACCTCAACGCAACTTCCTTTGAAAATAACGCTAACCGTTATGGCGAAGTCCTCATTTTCGATAACGACCGGCCACTCTTTAACAACCTGATGGACCACTTTAAACGTGACATCAAGCCGGTCCTGCGACCATTTTTCAGTGATAATTTGTTAAAGGCGGCCCAGAAGCAACGGGCGGAGAGCAGCAAGGACGAAAAAGCCGCCGGTAGTAACGTCGTGATCCTAGACAACGACACCACCGACGAGGTTGCTGCCGATGACATGACCGACATTATTAGCCATGACGTCCAGCAGCAAATCGATAACGCCATCATCCCGCAAGATACCACCATTGCTATGCGTAATATTACCATGGACCGCTCACAGGCAAAGGAGGCAATCGAACGCGATACCAAGCAACACGATACCATTTATAACCTCCAAAAGACGGCCGTGTCACCCCGAGCCGCCAAGCCAAAGATTAAAGCCCGGCAAAAAATCTACCAACAAGTTAAAGAAGCCCTCGTCAGTGGCATGACGCCCCAACAACGGTCAGCAGAGAAGAAATACACTACCTTCCTCTATGACCGGCCAATGGAGCGAAACCTCGTCAACAATAATAGTGGCCTGTACGTTCCTAATGATGCCGGTACCCACCCGATCCCGTTTGGAAAGCTAGCCACCATCAGTCAAATTCGGGACAGCCTGAAGAGTATCGACGACGTCATGAAGGGCTACCAGCGCTTTGTCGTGGACTATACCGATGACTATGGTAAACGTTTCTACGAAGCAATTCTTTACAGCTTCACGGCACCGTTTCTCTGGGAAATCCGGACTAAAGCCAGCCTGAACCCTGAGGACGGGAACGATGTGCCAAATTTCCTCATCCTGGGGGCAACGGCCGGGTCTGGGAAGTCGACGCTGCTAAGAATCATCAACCAGTTAACTTGGAACACTGACCGGTCGCTCATTGACTTTGGGACGATCTACCCAACTGATATTGCACAGAAAAAGAATAAAACCGCCGAAGCCATTGAGCACTACATGAAAGAGGGGTCCTCCTACCCAGTGCTTCTTGATGAAATTGAACCCTACTTTTTCCAGCAGGACCAGTATAGTCGGCACCTGGTTGTGGACACGATGAATGAGCTCGTAAATAACCCCCGGGCGATTGCACCAGTAATTGGGACGACTAACTATGATTCTGGCTTTACGATGCTTCGGGAAACTGCCCGTCGGACTTACTACCTGCAAATTGACAAGGTCATCGACGAAAAGCTCAAAGGGGAAGCCAACCGTTACATCTACAATGTTCGCCAAACGTTAAACAACACCTTATTTAAGGACTTCGTAATGCGGATGGCTGTTTTACTCGAAGACGATGACACCGCCTGGCGGTCGTTCGACAAGAAGACTGGTCGGCTTGACTTCCTTGCCAATACCCGGAAGCTGTTTAAGCAGTACTATGAAATGGCGGGAATCGCCATTCCGGACTACTTCTCTAACCAAATTTGTGACGACTTTAAGGAAAGTTCGCGGAGCACCTGGGCTAAACTTTATCTGACCCAGGAGGAAGACTTCAAGTACCGGCAGCAAGATAACAGTCTACTGTTTGACATCTCCAAGCTCAACACCTTTAACGGCTTCACCGCTGATAGCATTGAGAAGTACCGTAACGCCTTACCAATCGAGCTCTGCGTCGATGGGATCAACGGCAAGCGGGGGAAGTTCGTCGAAATCAAGGCTCCCGAATTCTTCCAATGGATTGGCGAACGTAACCCGTACGAAGACGAGTCGGCTACTAACCCGACCGTAGAGAACGCTGAACCGGCCCCGGTTGAAAAACCGAAGGCAAAGAAGAAAGGCTTTTGGGCCCGGCTGTTTGGCTAGCCACTGCACACCAACCAATCCCTTATTAAGGATTAGTTAGAAAAGGGATGGTCATCATCAAAAAACTTATCAAAATTATTCTTGTGTTGTTAATCGCTTTGATAGTGGTGGGCAGCGGGATCCAACTCTTCTTGCTTCGGGGAACACCGGGAAAAGCGCTGAAGCAAGCCGACTACCGACAGGATGTTAACTACCGGTCGACGCCGACCATCCTGATTCCTGGTTGGGGTGGGAACACCATCACCTACAATAAGCTAATCAATTATTACCAGGACCACCACTTCGCGCAAAAGGTGCTTACGGTTTGGGTTTCGCCCTGGGATGGAATCCGGGTGGCCGGCCACCTCAATGCGGGCCAAAAGAATCCACTGATCCAGGTCCTCTACGATTGGAACTATGATCAAACCTTTCGTCCCCAGGTAAAACAACTCGGCAAATTTTTAGCCTACTTACAAAGTAACTATCACCTTCACCGGGTTAACATCATTGCTCATTCTTATGGGGGACCGAGTTTATGCATGCCTATATGGACTCACCAACCCTCCAGCAACGAATGCATTTAAATAAGGTGGTCTTCCTCGGCGTCCCGGTCGAAGAGAGCCTAGTGTCGAGGCTCCACTACCGGTACCACCTCATCAATCACTCCCATGATAAGAACTTCATCCGTCTGCGCCGGCAAATGCTGGATTGGCAACCGGATTACCAGCTTGCTATCTATAACATTATGGGGACCAAGCAGGGAAGTACCCGGACTGATGGTGAAGTCCCTCACATCCAATCAGAAATGCTGATGTCTCTTTTAGCGGGACACCCCACGATAAACTACCACCAGAAGAACTACACCAATACCACCCATAGTCAGCTTCATGACCGAACTATCATCTTAGATTACATTGCCAAACAACTTTGGCAAACGAAAGGAGACTACTAGTAACGATGCACAAGGAACACGGCCAAGTAACCGGTATTATCTGGCGAGGGCCAGCTGACCTAGCAACTTATCAACGCCTGAGGGAATATGCTGAGCAGCATGACCTGTCAGTCTCAGCGGCCGCTAAACAAATTGTGGTGCAAACCCTCAATGCAATCGATCGGTAGATTATGGTAAAATTTACCTAACTAACAGAGAGGAAGACTAACAATGACAAAGAGTAAGACAGTGTATTTTTGTGCCGGCTGGTTTACAGACAAGCAAAACCAAGCCTACCAAGCAGCAATGAAGGCCATTGAAGCTAACCCCACGGTCGACGTGGAAAACTCCTATGTACCGCTCCAGCACCAGTACAAGGGGCTCCGCGTTGATGAACACCCGGAACTGCTTGAGGACAAGGAATGGGCAACTGCTACTTATAACGGTGACCGGGTGGGCGTTTCCACTTCTGACATGTTGCTCGCCGTTTACATCCCCGAAGAAGAGGACGTCGGTATGGGGGTTGAATTAGGGATGGCCCGGGCCCTAGGTAAGTACATCTGCGTAGTAATTCCGGATGAGGACTTCGGTAAACCAATCAACCTAATGTCATGGGGGATTGCCGATAACTTTATTAAAATGTCCGAATTGGCGACGACCGACTTCAACAAGCCTAGCTACAACTTCTATGCCGGAAGTGTCTACTAAACTAAAAGGATTATGTGTGAAAGATTTCACCATAATCCTTTTTATATTATCTAGGTAATTGTAAATTGACACTCCCTAGCAAAACGCTTACAATTAGACTAGTAATATAGCGATAGGTAAAGAAGGGAGGAAGCTCAACTAATAATCTTAGCTGGGTGCTAACTATGAAAAAGCAACCACGAGTATGCATTTTTTCTTCGTGTCTAGTTGATTTAATGTTTCCTAACGTTGGTAAATCAATGGTCGAAGTCCTCGAACGACTCGGCTGTCAAACCTTTTTACCAGACAAGCAGGTTTGTTGCGGTCAGCCTACTTACAACAGTGGTTATTCAAAGGGGTCGCTTAAAACCTTTAAGAATGAAATTGACGCGCTGCTTAGCATGGATGCCGATTACATCGTCGGCCCAACCGGGTCATGTGTGTTCATGATTAAGGAATATAAAGATATTCTAAAGGACGATCCCGTTTACGGTCCCCGGGCGGAAAAAGTCGCCAATAAGATTTATGAATTCACCCAATTCATTTATCGGGTGCTTGGCATTGTTGACTGTGGAGCGGAGCTAGATGCCACAATCACCGTTCACCGGTCCTGTCACATGACCCGATTACTTGGTGAACGAACTGCACCATTTGTGCTGCTTGATCACGTAAAAGACATTAAGCGAATTCCACTACACAACGTGCAACTTTGCTGTGGTTTTGGGGGAACCTTCTCTGCTAAGGAACCAGAATTATCAACAGCGATGGTACAAGATAAGGTTAAAAACATCATGGACACTAAGGCCGATATTCTGGTTGGAATGGAAACGTCGTGCTTGATGAACATTGCCGGATACATGAACCGCCATGGTGACCATATTAAGGTAATGCACATTGCGGAAGTACTGAATCATAACGTGGATCCCACACGAATTAAGTACCTTAAGGATACGGATGAGGCCGTGGTCCCAGCAAATGGAGAAGGGGTGTTTTAAATGGGAATTTCCACAAGTAATAAGCCATTTAAAGAACGGGTGGTTGACGCCGAAGCCGACCACTTCATGCGGGCCGCGGTTGCTAAGGCCCAAGATGCCCAATTCATCAAACGAACCGCTTCCCGGCGTGAACTAGGTCATTGGAATCAGTGGCGGGACCTGGCAGAACAAATTCGTCAGCATGCAATTAAGTACTTACCAGACTACCTTGAAGAATTTTCCGATAACGTCGAAAAACGGGGCGGCCACGTCTTCTTTGCTAAGACAGAGGATGAGGCCCACCAGTTTATTAAGGAACTGGCAATTGCCAAAAAGGCCAAAAACATTGTCAAGTCAAAATCAATGGTTACGACCGAAATTAACCTGGATAAGACCTTGCTGACGATTCCGGGGGTTAGCCTGCTGGAAAGTGACTTAGCTGAGTTTATCTTGCAAGAGGATAACTGGGATGAACCAACCCACATCGTTTTCCCAACGCTCCACAAGAACCGGGACCAGATCCAAAAGGAATTCCAAAAGCTTGGCTACCAGGGTGATGACGACCCCCAGCACGAAGCTCGCTTCGTTCGGGGTTACCTCCGTAAGTTCTTTATGAAGGCAGACTTTGGAATTACCGGTTGTAACTTTGCGATCGCTGATAACGGGATGATTAACCTGGATACAAACGAAGGGAATGCCGACATTACCATGGCCATCCCCAAGACCCAAGTTGTCGTAATGGGGATGGAGCGAATTGTCCCGAGTATGAAGGAGGCCGAAGTTCTCGACAACATGCTTGCCCGCAGTGCCGTGGGTCAAAAGCTTACCACCTACTGCACCTTTACTGGCAAAAAGCAGGCGGGTGAAATTGACGGTCCTGATGACTTTTGGGTAGTAATTGTTGACGACGGTCGTTCAAAGGCCCTGGGGACCGACTTTGAACCCATCCTCCAATGCATTCGCTGTGGTGCCTGCATGAATGTTTGTCCTGTTTACCGCCAAATCGGTGGTAAGGGCTATGGCTCGATTTATCCCGGCCCATTAGGTGAAGTCCTTTCCCCAATTCTTGGTGGTTATGAACACTTTAGAGAATTACCATACGCCTGCTCGCTATGTGCAGCCTGCACGGAGACCTGTCCGGTTAAAATCCCACTCCACCACCTGATCCGTGAACACCGGATCGTGGAGATGGATGACCGCCACCTTGACCACTCCATGACGAACCTAATCTTAAAGATGGTCGGTGTTGGTACTGGTTCGCCAGCCCTCTTTGGTTCCGCAATGAAGATGGCCCACCCGGCAACTAAGCTCTTTACCGATGGTGGACCGAATGCCGTTGAACCGATGTATGATGGCGGAAAAATTGATTACGTTCCTAAGATTACCCCTAAGCTTATTCATGGCTGGGTTGATAGCCGGGACGTGCCGCGGCCGGTTAAGGCGAAGAACAATTTCCGTCACTGGTACAAGCACCACCAACCGGTTTCACCGGCACCAATCGTAAAGAAGGAAGGAGGGCCGGAAGATGAGTAGTCTCCTTGACCAAGCAAATAACAAAGCAAATCGTGAAAACTTTCTTAACCACCTGGCAGCAGCCAGCGGTCGTCAGCGGCACCAATTAGCGGACCATCCTTTTAATCCCCTAAACCAACTGCCTGACGAACTCTTAGCCGACCAAAGTCCTACAGAACTGTTAGCAACCGCACAGAAGAATAGTGAATCCGTCAATGCGGAGGTTATCGTTAAAAAGGCCGCCGAATTAGGTGACTACCTTCGTCAATATACCAAAGATAAGGACATTCACCACCTGCTCTTGCCAAGCGTTACAACGGATGAGTGGGCCCACTACCAATTAGCCGACTGGGCTCATGATTCAGGAGTTGCGACCGTCAGTACCTGGTCAGACAAATATGATCGAATGACCAATGAGCAAAATGCTAATGAATCTGACCTAGCAGTGGGGATGGCTGACTACTTAATTGCCTCCACCGGGACCATTACCGTAGTTAACAGTCCAGCCCAGGGCCGGGGCTTTAACTTCTTGCCAACCCGCTTCATTGCAGTTGTGCCATTAAGTGGATTAGTACGGTCAACCCGGCAGGCCGTTGAGAAGTACGAGGACCGCTTTGGTAAAGGCCTGACCACATCCGCAATCACCTTTATTTCTGGGCCATCTAACTCGGGTGATATTGAGATGCAACTGGTCGTCGGTGTTCACGGACCATTGGAGTGCACCTACCTCGTGGTTGCCGACCGCTAAATTTTGATTAATAGTATATAAATTAAACGAAGGGGCCCTCAGCGTTGTGCAAACCAACTCGAACGCTGAGGGCCCCTTCATGTTAAAGGGCGAACCACGGATTCACTTTAATTTACATGAATTCCCGGATAATAATTAGCACTTAAAGTGTGTTATTATGGGCTAAATAAGGAGGAACAGCTAATGGTACTAACAAACCACCACCCCGAAAGCGAAGTTAACCAAATGTTTTCACGGGTTGCGGAAAAGTACGACCTAATGAATAACGTCATTAGTTTAGGAACTCAGAAACACTGGCGTAAGGAATTATTTGACCAAGTAACCGTAAGAGCCGGGATGGACTGTCTAGACCTGTGCTGCGGTACTGGTGATTTAACGCTGGAATTGGCCAAGCAGGCCGGACCTAGTGGCCGGGTAGTCGGTCTTGATTTCAACCAGCAAATGCTTGAGCTAGCAAGGATTAAGGCCCGCCGGCTCAACTATCGTAAAGATATCGAATTAGTCCAGGCGGACGCAATGCACTTACCGTTTGCTGATAGTTCTTTTGACGTCGTCACTATTGGCTTTGGCCTGCGTAACGTCCCTGATGCCAACCAGGTATTAGCCGAGGCGTACCGGGTACTTAAACCAGGGGGGACATTTGCCTGCCTTGAAATGTCACAACCAACGAACCCACTCATCAAACTAGGTTGGCGGGGCTACTTTAAAGTTTTCCCCCACCTGGCCCGACTCTTTGGTGCTAACGTCAATGACTACCAGTACCTCCAAGAAACCGCTCAGCAATTCATGTCTGCGACCGAGTTACTAACCCGAATGCAAGAAGTTGGTTTTCGTGATTGCTTCTTCCGCCGACTCAACTGGGGTGCTGGAGCACTCCACGTTGGTACTAAGATAAAGTAAAGATTTGCTCAAGTTCTTGTAGCATTCCGTCGTGGTTGTTATCTGCTGCCGTTATCTGGTCAGCAATGGTTTTAAGGTCCATCGTGGCGTTTTGCATCGCCACGCCCAGCCCCGCGTTCGTGACCATTTCAATGTCGTTTGAGGTATCACCGATGGCGACGACCTGGTCAAGGTGACCCCCAGTATGCTTGACAAATTGGTTTAACCCACTTGCCTTATTAACCCTCTGTGGCAAAATATCAATCCCATAAGCACCGCTATAGGTAGCGTTGACCATTGGAAAGTCTCGGTTAATTTTTGCGACAATCTGATTAATTTGAGACTGCGGTAACCGCTGCTGATGCCAATTCACGTTTACGTTATAAACGGGCTCGTGGATACTAGTCCAGTGTTCAAAGTAGGTATGGTGGGGATAGTAGGGGACCGGCACGGCGGCAAATTTAGCTGGGATGAAGGTCTGGCTTGCTCCGGAAACGGATATCAGGTCGGTTACTGGCAGTTGAGATACCGCATAATTTAACAGGGCCTGGACGGTCGCTGGTTGGTGGGGGTGGCTCAAGATTTCGTGACCAGCGATAATAATCCGGCCGCCATTTTCGGCAACATAATTATTAACCAGTGTTGGTGCAAAAAGACTGTGTAGTGCGTCCAGACTATTACCACTTGCAACAATAAAGGTGACCCCCTTCTGCTTTAATTGCTGGATATCGGCCGCGAGTCGCTGATGATCGTAGTGGTCATAATCATCTAACAGGGTCCCATCGACGTCGACGGCAATGTACTTGAATTTCATCTTGACCTCCTAGTAAATAATTAACTCCTAAATTATAACAGCTCCCGTTAATTAAGACGTACCTAACCAGACATTTTGGTGAAAACTGCTTACCAATTATTGCGAAACGGTTTATACTAAAACTATTGGGCGCCCTTAGTGTAATGGATAGCACATGAGATTTCGGTCCTCATGATCCGAGTTCGACTCTCGGGGGGCGCATTTTTTAGAGAATACTAAAACAGGACCAGTGAAGATACTGCAGTGGTAGTAATCTTTTGGGTTCTGTTTTTGGTTATTGTTCGGCCATAAACGGGAGAAATACTAACACTTTTAAAAAATGCTAAACTAAGAAATATGGCAAAGGAGTGATTGAAAATGACGACAGAAATTGAAAACATCCAAAACCAGACTAAACAGGGCTTGACCGAACTACTTGACCAGGCTAACCTTAACCAAGGTGACGTGCTGGCAATTGGCCTCAGCACTAGTGAAGTCCAGGGTGAAAAGATCGGTAAACTACCAAGTATTGAAATTGGTCGGGCAATCGTTAAAACAATTCTTGAAACCATTAAGCCACTCGGCCTCCACCTTGCCGTTCAGGGGTGTCAGCACCTTAACCGGGCACTAGTTGTTGAGCGGGCAGTAGCAAAGGAGCGGGGCCTAGAAATCGTGACCGTCTATCCACAGATTCATGCGGGTGGGGCCGGACAAATCGCAGCCTTCGAAAACATGACCGATCCGGTAGAAGTTGAACACATCCAGGCTGAAGCGGGGATGGATATTGGTGATACCTCGATCGGGATGCAGGTCAAGTTTGTCCAGGTACCAGTCCGAACGTCGATTACCGAAATTGGCCACGCCCACACCACTTACTTGCGGTCACGTCCCAAATACATTGGTGGCCCACGGGCAAAGTATGAGTGGGACCCTTTTAACCAAAAATAATAACTTAACATAGGTGTTGTAGAATGAATTTAGTTAATACTCTAATAATTATTGCCGTTGTTGCATTGCTAATCTTTATTGTGAAGTTTCTTCGCCAAATCAAACGTGTACAGGCAGGAAGAAACATTGCTACGCGCGGTAGTATCGTGGTTAACTGGCTATTATTAATCATCTTTGTGGGTAGCCTAACCGGGGTTGGAATTAGCAAGTTTGCTGACCACCACCAGTCTAATTCAAGCACAGTAGTTGCCAAGACTCCGCAAACAACCAGTGCTGTTAAAGACACCGGAGCTGGGGAACAACCACTGACACTAAAGTTTCGTAATGATGTTACGATGGATAGTGACGATGCAGTCCGCCTTAAGATCACTGTTTCCGCTGGTGCCAAGGTAGTAATTGAAGGTCGCAATACGGGCACTAAGTACACTAGTTTTACAGCCCCCGGTCACACCGGTACGGTTACTAAGACGATCGTATTAGAAACTGCCGGGCCGTACAAGGTTGTAGCCCGCCGCAACGGTAAGAAAATTAGTAAAAACTTGATTGTTCGCGATAACCAAACCGCTTCAGGAACGACCGCTACTGTGACTAGTAGTCAGCGAACAAGCTCTGCTAGCTCCAGCAGTACTACCACAGCGATATCTAGTTCGAGTTTATTCAGTTCCACTAATAGTGACAGCCAAAGTTCTAGCAGTAGCACCAGTATCAGTAATGCTCAATAGGAAATGAAAAAAGACATCGATGAGGGATTCATCGATGCCTTTTTGTGAGATAGGGAGGTCTCACACTAAGTAACACTCAAATGGTTTCTAGGAAAGAGTATTATTTAGATTCTGGGGGAGTTAAGTAGTAAATCCATAAACTACCTAACACATTTATTGTGTGATTATTAAAAATAAAGTCAAACAAAATAGCTACTTATTTAAAAATAACGACTGCCCAATAATTTTAATATTCTAAAGTGGAAAGTTCTGTACGCTTTTCTAACGAGGTACCTACCATTTGTCAATTAATCATTCGATCAGCAAAGCTGCTCATATGCGTTGACAATGAACATCACTAACCACTAAGAGCCCATGGTTATCCAGAATGGTGAAACAAATGAAGGCCTTTTCATTATTGACAAACTCTGCTAACCTAAAATTGTGGAGATAATGAGGAGGAGTTAGTTTTATGATTGGCACGATTGCAAATTTCATCGCAATTTTGGTTGGTACGATCATTGGCTGTGCCGCAAAAGGCGGGTTAGGCAAGCGGTATGAAGAAGCCCTTTTTACCGCACTAGGATTAGCCGCCTTAGAAATTGGGCTAGAAAACGTTGTTAATAATCTTCCCAAAAGCCACTACCCGGTCCTCTTCATCGTTAGTCTCGCGATTGGCGCGCTCTTAGGGACCTGGTGGCACCTCGATACCCGCTTTAATAACCTGATTAAGCGTTGTGGTGGTCAATCCACACTGGCAAAGGGGATTGCGACCGCCACCATGCTTTACTGTATTGGGGCCCTCTCAATTGTTGGACCAGTAATGGCCGCGGTCAAGGGTGAAGAAACGATTCTTTATACCAACGCCATGCTCGACCTGGTAACATCAATTGTTTTTGGTGCCAGTTTTGGTTGGGGGATGCTCATTTGTGCCCCAATCCTCTTTTGTTGGCAAGGGGGGGATTTTCTTAGTCGCTAAGTTCTTTTCGGCCGCGTTCTTTAGTAATGCCCTTATCACTGAGTTTGCCATTGTCGGTGGCTTTTTGATTGCGACCACGGGAATTTGCCTGCTTAAGCTCCGTGAGATTAAGACCCTAAACCTGTTACCAGCCTTACTAGTCCCCATTGTCTTCTTTCTAGTCAAAATGGTTATTTAAAGGAGGTCACCTCGATGCAGTTTGAAAAAGTTGTCCGCAAGCGACGTTCGGTGCGAAAATTTGCTGACCGACCGGTTGATACGGACCTCATTAAAGAAGTCGTCATGTTTGCCCAACGCTCGCCGTCCTGGGTCAATTCACAGCCTTGGCAAGTCTATTGTGCCTCTGGCAATTCGCTCGCCGAGATCAAGCGACGCTACCAGCAAAATGATGACCAGGGGGTACCTACCAATCCGGACCTCGCCGTTATGAGTCGGGAGCAGTGGGCCCCCAGGAACAGGCTAATATGAAGCAGTGGGGGCACCAAATCGTCCACCATTTTCCAGACTTTGCTACTGCCCACGCGACAATGACGAATGCGAGCCAGTCCCTTTACAATTCACCGGTGATTTTATTTATTACCATTCCCAAGGACAGCCCCGATTGGTCCATTTTTGATGCTGGAGCCTTTACCCAAACGTTGTTACTGACGGCCACTAACCGGGGTTTGGGCTCAATCGTCACTTATAACAGTGTCCGCTACCCAGCAGTCCTCCACCAGGTGCTCACGGTACCGAATGACCAACGATTCATCGTTGGTGTTTCACTAGGCTACGTTGCTGACGAGCCAATCAACCACTTCCGTTCGGACCGGGTAGCGTTAAATAAACTATTACATTTTCGGTAGGGAACACGGAGGCAATCAATGAAAAAACTAAACATTGGTATCATTGGCTTAGGGCGGATCGGCAAAATGCACCTAGAAAATCTGGTTAATTTGCCGGAGTACTTTCAGGTGGTCAGTATCAGTGACCCCGCAAGAACAGACTTAGCAACGATTGCTGACTATTACCAGGTCCCAGATTATTACCATGATTACCACCAGCTATTAGAAGATTCGGCCGTAGACTGTGTCTTGATCGCCAGTGCCACAAGTACCCATGCGCAAATCGTCAGGGATGCAGCATTAGCCAGTAAACATATCCTTTGCGAAAAGCCCCTTGATACTGACGTTAACCGGATTAAGAACCTCTTAACCTTTGTTAAGCAGGCCGGGGTTCAACTACAGGTCGGCTTTAACCGCCGCTTTGACCATAATTTTTCCCGACTGCGGCAGTATGTCACCGATGGCGTTCTTGGGAACCCACAGATCATTAAAATTTCATCACGTGATCCAGAACCCCCTGCATTAGACTACGTACGTCATTCTGGCGGTCTCTTCTTTGACATGATGATCCATGACTTAGACCTCATGCGGTACCTCGCTGCTAGTGAAGTCACAACAGTCACTGCCAAGGGAGCGGTCCTGGTGGAACCCGCCATTGGAAAAATAGGTGATATTGACACGGCCGTCGTCATGCTGCAATTTGCCAATGGGGCGCTAGGGGTAATTGATAATAGTCGGCAGGCCGTTTATGGGTATGACCAGCGGGCCGAAGTCTTTGGGGATAAGGGGATGGCTAAGGCTGATAATGACCGCCAAACGACGGTTGAGTTAAACCTGGCAACTAGTACCCAACTAGACCAAATGCCCCATTTCTTCATTGACCGCTACCGTGATGCTTATCTTAATGAACTGCTTGCTTTTCACCAGGCAGTGGTCAACCAGCAGCCGGTATCGGTGAATGGTCTTGACGGCCTTCGCGCGGTCCAGCTCGCCCTAGCTTGCCAAAAGTCATTTGATAGTGGGCAGACTGTAACCATTAGCTACTAACTAAAAAAGTAGGATCGTGCCAGATAAATACGATCCTACTTTTTATATTACATTGGTGGGGATGTCTTATTTAATCTCAGGATTAGCGGGGTAATTCATTTCCGTCCAGCCGCCAAAACCAGTGTGCAAGTTCTTCATATCGTCAGCCCGGTTAATTGGAATTCCCATTTGTGGAGCAGAGAAATTAGCAATTAACCCGGGAGTAAGGTGACTCGCTCGTGCCTGGTCAGCGGTCAGCGTTGTAACGACTTGATCGGCGTGCCCAGTCAATACCTTATGGGCGAAGAGGGGGTCAATCAAGTTTTCTCGACCGGCCGCAACTAGGTCAGCAAGACCCAGCGCTCGCTCCGCTTGTTCCTGGCTAGTAACGCTTCCAACGATGACTTCTTTGGCACCATTAAGATACGGCTTAAAGAGGGTTGCAAATGGCTGGTCCGAATCATCAAATTGCTGAGCAGCCTGCTCAGTATCCATTAATAGTGCATCCCCCGGTTTAGCATCATATTGCAGCATCGAAAGGTGAATGTAATCAAGATTAAACTCCTTCGTTAGTCGATCAATCAATTGCGTGGACTCATGCCAGGTATAACCAACGTTTTCTCCATGAATTTCTTCCGGTGAGATCCGGTAACCAACGATAAACCCCTGTGGTGCGTATTTTTGAACAGCCTCCATTACCGATTGAACAACGGCCACTGGGAAGTTCATCCGCTTTTCCAACGTACCGCCCCAGTGGTCCGTCCGCCGGTTCGAGTATTGGGAGAAAAATTGCTGAATAAGGTAGTGGTTAGCACCGTGAATTTCAACACCATCAAAGCCAGCGTCCACAGCTCGCTTAACCGCTGCACCAAAATCAGCGATTACTTGCTTAATCTGGGCGTCAGTGAATTCGTGAACTCGGTACGGCAAGAAGGGGTAATCGATGGCGCTAGGGGCATATACTGGTCGCTCCGTCATTGCCCGGTAGTTGGCTTCCCGACCGGTATGCGCAATCTGCATAATTGCTTTATCGCCAGACTGCTTAATTGCGGCCGCCACCTTCGCTAATTGGGGAACGAAGCGGTCATCGTAAACGGCCAATTGTTCCCGATCATTTTGCCAGGTCATTGCGGGACCACCATTTTCACTTACGTACATGTATTCCGTGATAATCATTCCGCCAGCCTGCGACCGTGCCTGATAGTAATTAACCGTATCGGAAGTAGCGTACCCATCTTTACCACTGTTGGTCAGCATCGGTGGCATTACAAAACGGTTGCTAATCGTGGTCCCGTTGGGAAACGTTAATGATTCATTCAACTTAGTCATGATTCCATCCTCCTAATAAATATCTAATCCGCTTACATTTATATAGTAATACTAGAACGTTCACTTGTAAATTGTAAGTAAATCTATTAAGTGCTTCTGACTAAGATATTCCAAGGAACGGTTTAAAAACAAAAAGGACCTTCAGTTTACCATCGATACTGAAAGTCCTTTGTAATATTCTGATAGAGCTTATTTTTTATTAGTCATTATCTTTTTCAACGACTGCGTTAAGCTTACTTTGCTGGTTGGTAAACTGCTTAGCAAGGTTGGCCTTTGAATAGGTATGGCTCTTCTTTTTACCGTTTTGATCAGTCGTGGTTAAGGTTACATGATCATTTTTGACGGTAACGGTAAAGTCTTCACCATTATCATTATCAATTTCAAAATGACCGTGTTCCTGTTCAATCTCCACCGTGTTATCTTGAACACTGTTTAATTCCTGTTTGGTGTACTTTAAGTAGGCCATTGTGGCGTAGTTTTTAGTGCTAAAATCTTTTTGTGCTGCACTCACTACGGTTTCTGTAAAGTGTACATTGGCAAGTGGTACGGTGGTGGTAAGTGTTAACGTTGCGACTACAGATGCGCAGAGCAATCCAATCTTTTTTATAAAAATCCCCCATCATGTGTAAAGCGATACAACAATATTAGTATATCATATCGAAAATCAACAAGCAGCCCCGGCAGCGCCTGGACATAGGATTTACCCAGCAGGCACCATTGTTTAAGCTCATAAATAAGCTCACAGGTTAAGGCTAGGGGAGGGCAACCACCTTAAGTCTATTTATCTTCTGAGTGCTCACTAACCGTAACGTTCTTATCCTGATCAACATTGTAGCGCGCAAGTAAAATTTGCTGGTACTTGTCTTCAATAACTGCGTTTAGGTCCTCATCGTTATTTAACGCTGGCTGCTCCTCCTTAATCTTTGCTAAGACGTCATCAGCAAAGTTAAATTCAGGTTCAACCTTCATTTCGCCATTTAACACCGCTAGCGTTTCATCGTAAGTTAGTGTTTTCAGATCCCATGCAGAGCGATCTGCATCTGGTTGGTGAATCACATCAGACCGGTCCTTGAGGTCTTCACGAAAGCCATTCTCATCGTATTGATAATTATCATTTACCACATTATCCACTCCTTTGCTAAACATGCTTAATATATTGTACATGATCTACTTGAAAATACTAGTCGCCGTCCTCATTAGGAGAATAAAGATATACGATAGTTATCAAAAACAAGATAAAGCAATATTTATTTAAGAAACTAATCCCTCCGTTGGCAACTTTAAATAAATATGTCAGGGGACTCTGGTTAGAGATAAAGCTATCAATTTCCCGTTAGAGATCGTAAAATAAGGAAATTCTAAATTTCAAGAATAAGTTAGCCACTAAGCTGAAATAAATAGCACTGACCAATTAATTATTGGTTGATGAGAACGTGACATCTCTTGATAGAATGCTTTACAGTAAACATCCATTGCAGAACGTCC
>DXAF01000045.1 GCA_019117185.1 Candidatus Limosilactobacillus intestinipullorum
TCCGGTTACCTGAACGGGATTAACCCATTCAACCAACCGGGTGTTGAAGCCTACAAGACCAACATGTTTGGCCTGCTGGGCAAGCCGGGGTACGAAGAAGTCGGCCGGAAATTGCGGGCTGAAATGGAAAAAAATGAATAAACCAAGGAGGAATTGCGTATGTTATTAGGAAGTATCGAAGCTGGTGGAACCAAGTTTGTCTGTGCTGTTGGTAACATCAACTACCAAATCCAAGATTCCGTCCACATTCCCACCACCACGCCAGAAGAAACGCTGCCAAAGTGTATTGAATTCTTTGACCAGTACAAGGACCAACTGTCCGCCATCGGGATTGCCTCATTCGGACCAATTGAGATTCGGAAGAGCTCACCAAAGTATGGTTACATCACCAACACCCCAAAGAAGGGCTGGGCTGATACGGATTTTGTCGGACCGTTTAAAAAGCATTTTGATATTCCGATTGCGTGGACGACGGACGTTAACGGGTCGGCTTATGGTGAATACGTGTTGTCAATGCTCTTTAATAAGCGGATTAATTCCCTAGTTTATTACACCATTGGGACCGGTTGTGGTGCCGGTGCCGTTATTGACGGTAAGTTTGTTGGTGAACTGGGGCACCCCGAAATGGGGCACATTCGCTTAAAGCGGCACCCCGATGACTTGAACTTTAAGGGCATCTGTCCTTACCACGGCGATTGCTTAGAAGGGTTAGTCAGCGGACCAACCTTCGAGGCCCGGACTGGTAAGAAGGGGAAGGATGTTCCACTGACGGACCACGTCTGGGACATCATGGCTTATTATGTTGCCCAAGCGGCCCTTGACGCGACCTTGATGTTTCGGCCTGGCCAGCTTATCTTCGGTGGTGGGGTCGTCAGCGAGGAATTCTTGAAGAAGGTACGGCGTGAGTTTAAGAAGTTGCTTAATAACTACGTTGACGTTGGCAACGTTGACGAATACATTAGCATGCCATTAGCTAAGAATAATGGTTCAGCTACCATTGGTGACTTTGCCTTGGCATTAAAGGCGGCCACTGAATAATTCACTGGATAATTTGAGGAGGACATGAGAGACTATGAAAGAGACAAAGTTTATTAGCATCCTGAGTAAGGTTGCCACGGTAATTGCGATCTGCATGTACGTTTCCTACATTCCACAGATTATTAATAACTTGCACGGTAACTATGGGGCCCCACTCCAACCCCTAGTTGCGGCATTAAACGGATTATTATGGTGCATCTACGCCTACTTTAAGAAGCAACGTGACTGGCCCGTCTTCTTGGCTAACTTCCCAGCCATTATCTTTGGCCTGGCCACTTTCCTGACTTCATTCCCATGGTAATTAATTTATAAAAAGTGTATAATTCTCTGGATTGTCAAGATCCAGGGAATTATTTTTTTGCGGGAGGTTGTAATGGTGGTCCACGCACGGTTACGTTCATTTACGTTTATTTTGGTTGCGTTCATGTTGGGATGCAACGAATTCATGGTAGTTGGTGTCTTGTCAGACATTGCCCGCAGCTACCACGCCTCTCTCTCGACGGTCGGCTTTTTAGTGACGGCCTTTGCCCTGGTGTACGCGATTAGTACGCCGCTGATCACCATGCTAACGAGTAATTGGAACCGGTATCGCTTGCTGATGGGACTGATGGTGGTTTTTCTGGTGGGGAACACGTTAACTGCGTTGGCCCCATCATTAACCTGGTTACTTATTGCCCGGGTAATAACGGCCTTAGTGGCGGGGACGATCATTTCCCTGGTTAACTTGCTGGTGAGCATCATTACCCCGCCAAACCGCCGTCCCATGGTGATGGCCTGGGTCGGTGCCGGGTTTAGTATTGCCTCCGTGATTGGAGTGCCACTGGGGACCACGATCGCCACACTGCTAAGCTGGCACGCCAGTTTTTGGATCATTTCGGGGCTAACGGTGGTCGTCTTTGGACTGCTGGCCTGGTTGACGCCCCGGGATACGCCCCAGGTTAAGGGGCGGCTCAATGAACAATTAGTCTTGTTAAAGAACCGGCAGGTGTTACTGGGGATCGGTATTGTGGTAGCCGTGCTGAGCCTGCAATATACCTTTTACACCTATATTCGGCCATTGATTACGACCGTGATGGGCTTTAATTTGACCAGCTTGAATTGGCTACTGCTGGTACTGGGGTTGATGAGTATCGTCGGTAATGAGCTGGCGGGGATTATTGCTGGGCACCAAGGGGTACGGCACCTACCGGCCCTCTTTGCGATAATGACGTTGTTGAGCCTGGTGTTGGGTCCTGCGCTGGGGAATAAGCTAACGGGGATGGTCGTCTTAGCCCTGCTCTGTATCTTGGTAGTGGCTTATGGAACCACTATCCAGCTGGTCTTCATTGCTATTGCCGAAAAGGATTATCCCCAGTCACTAGCATTAGCCACGTCGCTACCGTCAATTTTCGCAAACGTGGGAATTTCCCTTGGTTCATTCACCGCGTCAACCACTGTCCGCTTTTGGGCCCTGCCCACGGTGGGGTACGTCGGCGCAGTATATGGGGTGCTAGCACTTATCCTTGCTGTGGCCCTTAGAAAGCAGGCCGGCAAATGAATGCTATAATCAAGTTAAATTGACTTGGAGGAGTGTAACATGAACATCGTTTGGACATGGGACGTGGTCCGGCGCATTATCGAAGTGCTGTGGCTGATCAACATTGGCTTTGCCATCTGGACCGTCTTTCGGACCCGTCGTGATATCGCGTCAACTTGGGCGTGGCTATTGGTATTATCGGTATTCCCGGTAATTGGTTTTATCGTGTACCTGTTTGTCGGCCGTAAGTTATCAGATGACGATATTTTTAGTATCCGTAGTGAGCAGAAGTGCTTTCGCGAGAAGCTAGTGGCCCGGCAAGAAGCCCTTCTGGAAAGGCATAAGCTCCTTTTGCAAAGTGGCCGCCTAGCACGGGCCCGGCAGCTAATTAGCCTGTCGTCGAGCCTCGATAACGCGATCGTGACCTTTAACAACCGGGTCAAGGTGTTTATCGACGGGGAAAAACTCTTTACCAAAATGATTGCTGACTTTGACCAGGCCCAAGACCATATCTATGTTGAATTTTATACCTTCTATGCTGACGAACTGGGCCACCGGATACTAGCCGCGTTAGAACGAGCTGCCCAGCGTGGGGTGACGGTTAAAGTCCTCTACGACCTGAGTGGTTCACACGGGACCACTTATAAGTTCTTCACCCACCTTGAAGAACTGGGCGGGGAGGCCCAACCCTTTAATTCTAAGTCGAACAAGCGGATTTCAGCGCCACGGTTAAATTACCACCTCCACCGTAAAATCGTGGTGGTTGACGGCAAGGTCGGTTACATCGGTGGCTTTAATATTGGTGACCAATACGTGGGGAAGAAGGCCAAGTTTGGCTACTGGCGGGATACCCACCTCCGGGTTGCTGGTCAGGCGGCGCTAACCTTAACGGGGCGCTTTGCGATGGATTGGAACATGACCTGTCGTAAGACTGATAAGTACCGAGTTGATATTGAACCAATGCTAGCAAACCTGGATATTAAGCGGCCGAGTGACCCCAATAAGGACGTCGTGATGCAGGTCGTTTCTTCGGGCCCAGATAATGAGGATTACGCAATTCGCCGGGGGTATGAGTCGATTATTTCCTCGGCCCGCAAGTACGTCTATATCCAGACGCCATACCTAATTCCCGAGGAACCGATCCTGGAGTCATTAGTGATCGCCGCCCGTAGCGGAATTGACGTTCGGGTGATGATCCCCTGCATGCCCGACCACCCCTTTGTCTACCGGGCAACGGAATATTACGCCAAGTACCTGGTTAATAATGGGGTCAAGGTCTACAAGTATAACCACGGCTTCCTTCATGCCAAGACGGTTGTCAGCGGTGATAACTTATCGTCGGTGGGTTCGGCTAACCAGGACTACCGAAGCTACCGCCTTAATTGGGAAGCCAACGCCTTTTCTTATAATGAACAGCTGACGGCCCAATTAAAACAGATCTTTGAAGACGATATTAAAGACAGCACCTTGTTGACGCCAGAATACTTTGCCAACCAGACGAAGTGGCGTAAATTTAAGCAGTACTTCTCCCGGCTACTCTCGCCGGTGCTGTAAAACTAAAACACCCCTGGTTACTTGGAAATTCTAAGCAACCAGGGGTGTCTTTTTAGTCTTGATCAACAATGTGTTGGTAAACTTTGGTAGTAAGCCCGTAGATTATGAGGTAGAGGAACAAGAGTGCCAGGGTGATGATGCCAGCAATCAGGACCATGGCTGGCAAATTATAGAAGTTAAGCTGGACCATAATCTGCCGGATCGCCGGAAAGGCAAAGAAGAGGTTAATCACGGCGCCAATGATTGGCAGCATGAAGACCATCAGCACTTGGCTATGGATACTCTTGGTTGTTTCGGCTTCACTGAGGCCCACCTCCTGCATGGTTGTAAACCGGTGCTGGTCGGCATAGCCTTCCGAAATTTGCTTAAAGTAAATTACGATGGTGGTGGTAATCGCGAGGGCGAGGCTAACTAAGATGCCAATGAAAACCATCCCACCATACAATTCCTTAAAGAGGGCCGTAATGGTGGCGGCACCGGTAAACTGAAGGTTAACAAGTCCGAGCCGCTGTTGGAGATCAGTTTCAAATGCGACTTGCTTGGTGTTGCCACCAGTGAGCCGGTAGTTCATCGTAGTTACGTTCATGGTTGCAACCCCCTGGGGAAGGTGGTTAACCACCATAAAGGCGGGGGAGAAGATGGAGTGCTCGGGGTTGAAAGCAAAACTTAGTTTAGGAAGTGCCCGGGTTTGGTAAGGGTGCCCATCAACAACCAGCTTACCCGACCGTTGCTTGGCCGGTGAATAAAGCAGGGCCTGGTGGTTAGTCAGCCTAGTCTGCTGGCCGGTTAGCCGTCGGTAGGTCGCCGTAGTAACAAAGACAATCCCGCTGGATGTCTTGGTGGTTAGGTGGTTAATTGAACCCTGGTTGATAAAGTTCTTTCCCTGCCAGTAGCCAACCTGAGCCGTTGTTGCTTGGTAAGTTGTTAGATTCTGAACGGTTGCGTGGTGTGCCTTTCCCGTTTGGTAAATGATCTTTTTCTGGGCCCCATTCAATGGCTGGCGCCCAATAATGGTGATGTCAGTTGGCGTATAGGACTTAACGGTGCTGTGGATCCCCGTGTAGAGCGTTAAGACGGTGAACAAGATAACCAGCACCGCGCTGCAGAGGAGGCAAATGGTTGCTAGTGCGGCACCGTTTTGTTCCATCCGTTGCCGCATTCCAGAAACTGCAATGAAGTGCCGGGGTTGGTAGTAAAAGTGGCGCCGTTTGGTGAGAAAACTTAAGAAGAGGACGCTACCGGCGATGAAAAGCAGGTAGGTCCCGACCACGACGAGGGTAACCGCCAGCATAAAATGGTTGATTGCTGTCACCTTCGGCTTAGTAGTGAGGGTGATGTAGTAGGCGAGGGCCAAGACAATTATCCCGGCACACCCGGCTAATGAGAAAAAGATGCCGTGTTTCTGCGGTACACCGGTAGTCGATGCCCATAAAGAAGCTGGCTTGAGGCGGTGGGCCTTTAACAAGTCGATGAGCATGAGGACAATAAAGTAACCACTGATAGCCAGACAAGTCTTTACCAGTGCCCACGGAGCAATCCAGGGTTGGTGGAGGTGGTCAATTTGCAAGAGGCGGTTGAAACCGAGAAAGGCCAGCTTTTCAAAGATTACCCCAGTGACGAGCCCGGCAACCAGGCTAATGACTAGGAGGTAAATCTTTTCGAGGATTAACAGCCAACCAATGTTTCGGCTGGTCATTCCCAACATGCTGTAGAGGCCAATCTCATGCCGACGTTGCTGCCACAAAAAATTATTAACGTAAAGCAAGAAAGCTGCGGTAACCAGGAGGATAAAGGTGGTCCCTAACTTCAGTAGTGAACTGGTAACCGCTCCTGAGCTTAGGTTACTTAAGCTATGGTTGGCGCTGATGGCCGCGAAGATGTAGTTGATGGCGACCAACATACTAGTAGCTACCAGGTAGGGCCCATAGACCCGGGTATTGCGTTTAATGCTCGAGTTAAGCAGGTGAATAAAGAGCATGATTAGGCACCACCATTCGTGAGGGTCATCATTGTGTTACTAATCTGTGCCTGGTAGTCCGTCATTGCCAGGTCGCCGCGGAACAGCTCGTGGAAGATTCGACCGTCCTTAATGAAAAGGGTGCGCTGGGCGTGGCTGGCGGCCGCTGCACTGTGGGTGACCATCAGGATTGTTTGCCCCTGGTGGTTAACGTCAGCAAAGAGGTCGAGAATCTCGTTACTGGTATTGGAGTCTAGGGCCCCGGTAGGTTCATCGGCTAGTAGTAAGTCGGGCTGAGTAATGAGCGCCCGGGCGATGGCGACCCGTTGTTGCTGACCCCCAGAGATTTCCGCCGGGAAGCGGTCAATAACCTTAGCGATCCGGAGCCGGTGGGCAAGTGGCGTGACCCGGCGGTCCATTTCTGCCGGGTCGCAACGGGTCAGCACTAGTGGAAGGTAAATATTGTCCCGGTTGGACAGGCTGTCGAGCAGGTTAAAGTGCTGGAAAACAAAACCGAGGTGTTCGCGCCGGTAACGGGCAGCGTCATCCTTGTTGAGCCGGCTGAGATCTTGCCCGTTCAAGATGGCGGCCCCACTGCTGGCTTGGTCAAGGGTGGCAATGATGTTTAGAAGGGTGCTTTTCCCCGCCCCCGATTCACCCATGATGGCGACGTATTCACCTTGATTAACGCTAAAGGTGATGTCCTTAAGGGCGGCCACGGGATGACTGGTGTTGGGGTTAAAGACCCGTTGGACGTGGTCGAGTTGTAGTAATGTCATGGTTAAACTTCCTTTCCCTAACGTAATGGATTTATTGATACTTTAATTATAAAAAGGTTCTGCCCACCTGCATACTTACAGGAGTGAACAGAACCTTACGCTTTTGTAAGATTATGGTTTAACCATTGTGTCGGGAAAGGTCAACTGGGCGGTCGTCTGCCGTGAAGTCGGTGAGAAAACCGCTACCCGGAAGTTTAGCTGGCGCGCAACCTGCCGAACGAAATAAAGGCCCATCCCCGTCGACTTGGTCGTCTGGTGGCCGTTTTGCCCCGTAAAGCCATCTTCAAATAGCCGTGGTTGGTCCGTCGCGGGGATGGCGGGGCCGGCATTAGTAATTTTTAGTGTCCCACCTTGCCAGCTAATCTGGATGCTGGTTGCTGGGTCAGCGTACTTGATGGCGTTAGAAAGCAGCTGGTTGATACAAAAGTGAAGCCACTTGGGGTCCGTCAGTACCTGCCCGCTGAGGGGGCCAAAATGAGGGCGGAGTTGCTTATTGATGAACAGTGGCGCATTTTCGCGCACTACCTGATCCACCATGTTGCTGACGACCACCCAATCGAGGCGGAAGTCAGTCTTGGTCATTGTTAGTCGTTCACCGTTGAGCAGGAGGTCAAGGTAGTAGTTGGCCTGCCGGACGCTCTGCTGAACCTGACCACGGTCAATCGTTGACTGATCGTCCGCCTGTGCTTGTAAAACAGCGAGGGCGTTTTTGATCTCATGAGAAAAGAGGTCCAGTTGGTCCAGACGAACATGTTGGCGGTGCCGGAGGGCTTGAACTAGTTGCCGGTGTTGGACTTGTTCCTCGGCTAACCGGCGTTGTAACGCTAGCTCAGCAGGGGTAGTTGCT
Source organism: Candidatus Limosilactobacillus intestinipullorum (assembly GCA_019117185.1). Taxonomy (GTDB): domain Bacteria; phylum Bacillota; class Bacilli; order Lactobacillales; family Lactobacillaceae; genus Limosilactobacillus; species Limosilactobacillus intestinipullorum. The sequence continues at coordinate 7,692 of DXAF01000045.1, forward strand.
TTAAACGGTGCGTGGTGGGCAATCTCTTGCTGGCGATGGTGATCCCGGATAATAGACCAGGTAAGCCAGCCAGCGAAAACGGGGAGGCTGAAACGAACAAAGTCGCTGGTCAAGTCCGCGGGACTACGGTAAAGATACTGGAGCAAGCCCAGTAAGCCGACTAATAAGAGGTAGAGGATGATCAATGGTGCCTGCTCGTGCCACCACTGGATGATAAAGTGTTTATTCATCGCCAGTCACCAACCGGTAGCCAACCCCACGTTCGGTAACTAAGGCGGCAGCGAGGCCTAACCGGCTTAGCTTGTGCCGGAGGCGGCTGACATTGACGTTGAGGGTATTATCGTCCAGGTATTTACCGCCTTGCCAGAGCCACTCCAATAGTTGCTCCTTCTTGACGGCCTGGTTACCGTGGTGGATCAGGACCGTCAACATAGCCCCCTCAGTCGGCGTTAATTGGGTACTGCCCTGGTCGTTTCTGATCACGTTAGTTAAGGTGTTAAACCGGTTCGTTCCCCAGCCGATGACTGCCTGATTGGTTTTCTGCTTGGTCCGGCGGAGTAATGCCTGGACCTTTGCCAAGAGGACAGCCATCGAAAATGGCTTCATGAGGTAGTCGTCAGCGCCTGCAGCAACAGCGTGCATGACGTTACTATCGATGTCAGCGGCCGAAATCACAATGATGGGGACCGTAGACCGCTTACGAACTTCTTGAATCCAGTAGAAGCCGTCAAATGAGGGCAAGGTGATGTCAAACAAGACCAGGTCGGGCTGGTTAGCGACGACCTCCTGGGCGACCTGGGACCAATTGTGAACGGTCGTTACCTGGTGTTGCCACTTGACGAGAGCCTTGCTAACCGTTGTAATCATTGTTGGATTGTCCTCAACCATAAAGATGTGGGCCATTAATACCACTCCTTTTTTCGTGTGACTTAATTTTACCGCAATCGCTATTTTATAAATATTCATTTTTAGTGAATAAATATGTGGACTTATGCAGGCCAAACGACTATACTAGGGGTAAATACAGTGGTAAGACGAATGGAGGATAAATTATGGATAATTCGATTCTAAGTAAGGCATACCAGCAACCCCAAACGAACATCTTAGCAAGTGTTTGCGCACTGGCGGCTAAGATGGATGATGTAATTGACCTTTCGGTGGGGGACCCTAACTTCACGACCCCCCAGCCGATTATTACGGCGGCATTTAAAACGGCACAAGCGGGGATGACCCACTACACTGCAGCAGAGGGCTTGCCTGAACTGCGTCAAGCTATCTGTGATTTCTACCACACAAAGTACCAACTAGACTTTGGACCTGACCAGGTGCTAGTCACGGTGGGGGCTGAACACGCGCTCTTTATTGCCTTAGAAGCACTCCTTGATCCAGGGGATGAGGTGATCATCCCAGAGCCGTGCTTCTCGCCGTACCTGGAACAGGTCAAGTTAGCCAACGGGACACCAGTCGTGGTTGACGGCAAGGCCGCTGATGGTTTTAAGATCGACGCGGGTGAGATTGCCAAAAAGATTACCCCAAAGACTAAGGCCATCATCATCAACACGCCGAATAACCCCTCTGGAAATGTGATGACTAAGGAAGAAGAAAAGGCCCTCGCCGACTTAGCAGTCAAGCATGACTTGCTAATCTTTAGTGACGAAATCTACTCTGATTACGTCATGCCGGGGAAGCAGTTTACGCCGCTAGCTAAGTTTGCTCCGGATAATACCGTGATCGTCAGCGGGATGTCAAAGAGTTTTGCCATGACCGGGTGGCGGATTGGCTACTTAGTTGGCCCTGACTGGTTGATTCGGGCCGCTAATGACGTTAATGACGCGGTGACCTTCTCCGCACCGACGATGTCACAAGAGGCCGCCTTGTATGGCCTCCAGCACCATGATGAGCTAGTGGCCCCGATTGTGGCGACCTTCCAAAAACGGCTTAATTATCTTCAAGAAGAATTGCCCAAAATTAGTTGGCTAGACGTTAGCCCAGTTGAAGGAAGTATCTATGTTTTTGCGGATATTCGCGCGACCGGACTGAGCTCTGTTGACTTTGCCGACCAACTACTGAAGAAGGCCGGGATCCTGGTAGTACCGGGACTGGCATTTGGTAAGTGCGGTGAAGGCTTTGTTCGGATTGCCGCTACCCAGCCGCTAGACAAGCTGGAAGCAGCAGTGAACAAGATGAAGAAGTTGACGTGGTAAGGAGGATACCTATGAAAATCCTAATGTATGCGGTCCTAGAACCAGAAAAGAAGTATATTAAACAATGGTCCGAACAAACTGGCGTTGAAGTAAAGTGTGTTGATGAACGGCTGAACGCCCAAACTGTTGACTGGGCGCAAGGTTTTGATGGCATTGATTTCCAGCAGACCCAGCCTCTTGAACCGGTGGTTTACCAGAAATTACACGAGTATGGTATCAAGCAGTTGACGGCCCGGATGGTTGGTTATGACATGATTGACTTTGACCTGGCCAAGAAGTATAGCCTGGTGGTAACGAATGTCCCAGCCTATTCACCACGGGCAATTGCCGAAATGGGGCTGACCCAGGCGCTCCGCCTGGTTCGGAAACTGGGCTACTACGACCAGCGGATGGATAAGTTAGACTTTCGCTGGGTCGGCCTTGAAAGCACCGAAATTTACAACCTCACCGTGGGAATTATTGGGGCTGGCCATATCGGTGGGGCGACGGCGCAACTATATTCGGCGTTAGGGGCCAAGGTAATTGCGACCGACCCGATTCACCGGGTTGAATTGAACCCCTACTTGGAGTATACCGACCAGGAAACCTTACTGAAGACGGCTGATATTGTGACTGTTCACACGCCATTGAATGAAACTACGACCAATATGTTCAATGGTGCGACCTTTAAGAAGATGAAGCCCACTGCCTACTTGATTAACATGGCTCGGGGTGGAATTGTTAATGCGGCCGACCTGATTACGGCGCTGCAAAATAAGGAGATCGCCGGTGCTGCACTTGATACGCTGGCTGATGAGGGCCAATTCTTTGAAAAGCAGGCGACCCCCGATGAAATTCCTGAAGACTACAAGACACTACGGGCGATGCCGAACGTCTTAATCTCACCACACAGTGCCTTTTACACCGATACGGCGATGAAGAACATGGTGGCGATGGGCCTAAATGACGTAGTTGCTGTCGTCAAGGGTCAGCGTCCCCAGTTTGAGGTTTTTAACTAAATATATGAACTGAAAAGGGAGACAGAACTAGCTTGCTGGTTCGCCTTTCGCCGCGCAGCTAGCCTTTAGGAAGTACAAAGAGGGCTCTGGCGTTCGGAAAATCCGGACGCTAGAGCCCCTTTGTGTACTACACTGTAGTATTTTACTCTTTACGAGGGAGCTATATTACACCCCTTTTAACTTATTCAATCCCCATTTTCTCAGCATAGGCTTGTTCGGCTGCACTAAGGCGTTCACGTTCCTTTTGGTTGTACCATGGTGAGATGGTGAAGGCCATGACGTCGTTAATGAGGTAGATAGAGCTGTTAATTGCCATTGCGAGGGTGGCGGAGCCTTGCCGGTAGGAAATAAACCAGAGGACTAGTTGGGCGATCCCTGAGGCGAGCCACCAAAAATATTGGTTGTTGAACCGCAAAAAGCAGATCACGCCAGCTGTTAGACTAATGGAAAAACTGATGGCGTCAATCCAAGGCCGCGGGTCATCGGTTAAGTGACCGATCAAGTAACCGGAAAGCAGGTAGACCACCGCGGTGGCAGCCAGGGCCACAAACCAGCTCCGGGCACTGAACTGGCGGATCTTGGATGCCATGTTGATGTTCCAGTTGGCTGATAGGAGGACGGGGATGTCCAGGGTAATCATGTAGGCAACTTGCTCACCGATGCTTAGGTAGTTCTTGGCGTTAAAGCCAACGATGATAAAGCACAGTGCCGACAAGATGCCGAGGACCCCGTTGACCGACTTAGCAGCGTTGATGGCGAGCACGCAGAGCACGCCCAGGGTGGTTCCGATAAAGGTAATGACGGTTAGCCAGGTGATCGGCGCACTGGCTAGGGTCATCACCTGACAACCGAAACTAAAGAAGAATAGATAGTAATTTTGTTGTGGCCAGCCCTTGAGTTGGTGACCAAGAAATTTAAAATAACTGGTTAACATAATTTGACCCCTATATATAGATTAATAGTGGTCTGCAGCGCTGCAAAACACAATATACAGTATTCTACTGACCGGTGGGCCCGATTGCAAGCCTCAAATTAAACCACTGATCGTTCGATCGGTGATCAACGGGGCTGGTTAACCATGATGGTAGCGCTTTGCTAGTGGTCGCAGTTTTTTTAGTTGTCGCCCAGGTCAATTTTAATAATGGTAACCTGATAAGAAGCCTGGGGAGCGTGGACCGTAACGGTTTGACCAGCGGGCTGGTGGAGGATGGCTTGCCCCAGTGGTGAATCGAAGGAAACCTTTTGTTTTGCCAGGTTGGCTTCTTGCTTGCCCACGATTTGGTAGGTGGTGACGTCATCGTTGTCTTCAAAACGGAGGGTCACCGTTGTACCAAGGTCAACTTCACTTGCCGAAGTGGGAGCAACAATCTGCGAGTATTGGAGTTGTTTATTTAGGTAGCGCAACCGACTTTCAAGGTGCCGTAGTTCACGCTTTGCCGTGCTGTACTCAGTATTTTCGGAAAGGTCACCGAGCGCCCGGGCAGCCTTCAGCTGGTCGATTTTAGCTGGGCGCTGGGCTTGCAGTTGGGCAATTTCTCCTTCAATTTCCCGGTAGCCACTTTTGGTCATCTTCTGAAAGTAGACATGTTTCATTGCTTCTTGTAGTTTCTTCTTTTGCATTTGCTAACCCCCATTTAACTCTTTACTTACATAATTATGATATGATAGATAGGAAAATTCAATTTATAACAGAGGAGTATTCGAGTATGAACGAACAAGAAGGACATATCAAAGAGTTCCTTGCTTCGTCCACGTTTAATCAGCTATCTGCTAACCAGCAAAAGCACGCTCAAGATATCTTGAACCGTTTCACTCAGCACATGATGGATGAACAGCACTTGGCCGATACCGCGTGGACACCCCAGGCGGTTAAGGCGGTAATGGTGGGGGAATTTATTGCCGACCCAGCCCTAACCAACCAATTTGGTATTGCGGTGGCCCCAGTGCTGAAGGCTTACTTGTCCTATCTAAAGGTTGCCAACCGACCGGAATTGGTAGCGGCAATTGATGATCAGCGAGCTAACATGAACCACTGTCGAAAGGCCCACCAGACCTGGGCACAATTAAATGGTGACCAGCAGTCAGCATCAACCGCTAAGTCCGCACCGCAAAATAAAGAATCCCAGGCAGTTACCACCGATAAAGACGAGTCGACTGCGACGGTTAAGCCACTCACCAAGCAGGAATTAGCCGTCCTTCAGGACCGGTGTGCCCACGCGGTAGTGGTTGAACCCGAATTCCAAAATCAAGAACTCGATGCCGCCGGACAACAATACGTGGTTGCCCAGTTTATTAAGTTGATGGCCCAGGAATGTAACGAGTATCCAGGCAGCTGGGAATTTCATGACCTCCAACGGGTGCTTGGGATGATGATGCCACTTGATCCTGACATTACTCCTAAGCAGATTAAAAACATTGTCCCGACTGCCCAGGCCCTGTTTGACTACCTGAAGCGGACCGACCAGATTGACCTTGCCCAGTACCGGACGGCGTTAAAGGCAATTGCAAAGATGCAACCATCACAGGACATGCTGGCTAGCCTAAGCCGCCGGGAGCGGGAAACGCAGTTGATGCTTTCCTTTATCCGGAGTAACGGGGTTGATACTGATGATATTAAGACTGCCGAGAAGTGGATGGACGAGCACCGTCAAGCAGTTGCCGGCTTTATGCGGACGCTATTGAATCCGTGGAGTGAATATGAGCGACAGGTTGCTAAGCAGCGGCGTCAGGCTCAACAAGCGGCGCCGGCTGGTTCAGCCAAGCACCGGGTTCCACGCGGGATTAAGTTTAGTCGGAAGGCCCGGCGTAAAAAGCACCACAAGAAATAAGGGAGTGCGTACTGATGAGTGTTGAAATACCGCAAAGCATGGACGACGTTGTAATGCAAGTGGCCCAGCGGAAGCTACACGGCGAAGAAGTTACCGAAGACGCGGTGATTAAAACGGCGGTCCGTGATATTCTCCAAGCCCTGTTTGATGAGGCATTAGAAGGCCATTATGACGATGTTAAGTGGTCAGGTGATGACCTCGTTGTGACTGATATTATGGGCCAGCCGGTCGGGACGGTTAGCCCCCAGGGGGAGAGTTTTATCAGTGACTTTCGCCAAAACGCAGACGCCCTAGTGTTACGTTTAGAGGATGAGACCAGCAAGCTGGTCGGTGGGCGTTAAAACACCAAAAACTAGATATTGTACCAAAAAGGTCGCTAGTAGTCGGAAATGATCCGCGTGCTAGCGACCTTTTTAGTCCATTATAGCTTCTTTTTAACTTCATATGGTTGCGAAGCCCGGTGTTCAGCCGGTAAGGCATCCTTGGCGTAGAAGATTGCGTATTCTTCATCATTAGGTCCCTTGGCGATTACCAGGTCGTCATTATGACGTTCCCGTTTGAAAATTTGCCCCTTGCGGACAGCTTCATTGTAATCGTGGATGTTGGCAACGGAGTCACCAGGGTTGAAAAAGATTCTTGTTTCCATACCTATCACTTCCTTAAACACGACTTGGGAGGGTTGCGGTGGCCTTAGCTAACACGTGGCCCTGGGCAGCATGGTAGAAATCATTGAGCCAGTAGCCATTAGTAAGGGGTAACGTTGAGTCCAATGCATAGACGGTCAACGTGTAGTCATGGTTCTTATCTGGTGGCTGGGGACCAACGTAGCCCTGGCGGATCCGCTCATCACCGTTCACCAGTGCTCCGGCATTACTATTGTTTCCCTGAACAAATTGGTCGCCGGCCGCCCGACTAGCATTTTCCGGAATTGCCGTCATTGTTGCTGGAATGTTTGCGGCTAGCCAGTGGATCCAGGTAAAGCCGCAGACAGGTGTTGAATCAAAGTCGATGAAGACTAATGCATAGGACTTAACCCCGGCTGGGGCATTGGTAATTTGAATTGGAAACGACCTGGTCGGGTGGTCGGCAAGCATGTCGCTAATGGGGGCATACTTGCCATACTTATCCGGCAACAAGCCGTTTACTAATGGAACAGAAATTCGCATAAGCAATTCCTCCTTACACCAATAATTATAACCTTTCCTAGTCGAGATATAAACGGCGGAGATCCTGAAGGTCTTTGTTAGTGAGGCCAAGGTAGTCGGTAAGGTAGTTTTTAGGACTGCCGGCGAGGCGCTTTATAACTTGGCAGGCTCGTTCGAGGTATTCCTGGTGAACCATGATCAGGTCTTGGCGGTTGTTAATCACTGCGTTAACGTTGCCTAGTTGGTGGTCACTATTATTCTGAAGGCCCTTTAGCCATTGCTTACGAAAAGTCGCCGTGGCGTCGTTAGTTAATAGGTAGTCAGCCATAATTGTTTCACGTGGAACACCAAGCGCCGTTAAGATGAGGAATGCACCAAATCCGGTCCGGTCCTTCCCCGCGGTACAGTGGAAGAGGACCGCTCCCTGGCTGGTAGCTAACAGTAGTCGAAACATTTCTTGGTAAGCGTGTCGAGCGCTTGGTAGTTGGGCAATCTTTTCATAGACCGTTAACATGTGGCGGAAACCGTTGCCAGCTACCTGCATTTCCTTAGCGATTTCTTGATCACTTCGCGAGGATTCGGTCTCATCGACATTAAGGACGGGGAGGCCGAAGTAATGTGCAGTTACTGGTACCCGGTCCGGGGCGGCATTGACTTCCGGCTTAGAACGAAAGTCAATATCAACTTTGACTGGGATCTGGGTTAGGACCCGCTCGTCGCTTGCACTAAGTTGATTGAGACTACCAGAGCGAATTAGTCGTCCCCACTTGAGGGTGTGCCCGTCGCTCGTCTGGTAGCCACCAAGCTCACGGAAGTTATGCCCGTTTTTAATTGGTAATAAGCGTTGATTATCCATCACCAGGCCTCCTTAGTTATTAGCTTCTTCAACACGTATGCAAGGTGGTGGCCCGCCATCACGGCCCCCCGCTGGTTCGGGTGGAGCCCGTCGGTGTAGTCATGACACCACCCAGTGGTTTCAATTACTCCAGTACCGTACCGCCGTGCTGTCGTCAGGATCTCGCTCCGGAACGTTTGACTGAAGGGAACCATCAAGTAGAGGGGATAGTTAGGGAAGGTCGCCTGAACTTGCCCGATGAATTTTTCGTAGGCGAGCTGAAATTCGGCGGCGGAGAAACGACGGTCATTGACGCCCAGGTTGACCACTGTCAATTGGGGAGCGTTGGGGAACCATTTCGTAGTGGCGTCAATTCGGGGAAGAAAATCCGCAGCGACCGGGACCCCACCAGTCCCCGGCCGAAGCACTCCCGCCGCGGAATAGGCGATCCGCACCCCGTCAACCCCGACCTGGTCGCAGGCGAGACCGACGTAATTACTTTCGGGGCGGTAGTCGATTGCCGCGTGCTTGCCGCCCACCCAGCAGCCAGCAGTAATTGAGTCACCAATGAAGTTTACTACTGGCCGTGGTGCTGCCGGCTCGACTTGACCTGTAGAGTGGATGCTGGTAATTGCAAAACCCTGGTTGCCATGCCAAACCTGGTCGAGGTCGGTGTTGCCAGCGCAGGAAACTTCGACCAAGTGGTGCTGCCGGTCCGGTAGGGAAACGGACAAATGGTGTTGTGCCGCCGGAATGCGGTGCCACGGTCCGTTATCAATCCGCCAGGCGTATATTTGACTGGCAAAAGCGGGCTGACCGTTGTCAAGCACGTCGACTTGTAACTCATTGCTACCGTGACTAATAAGCCGAATACTGCTACCGAGATTAGTTGTGTACAAGCAGTCCTGTTCGTGAACCTGCTTAATTACCCACCGACCAGTCCGCTGGGCGAGGGGGAGAAGTGCTGCTGGTGCATAGCTGGTCATTTAACCGCCTCCGTTTCCTTCGTTCATTCTACCATTATTTAGCTAACCAGGTGGTAACCGACGGACTAAATTCAGAAAGCGCTTACTAAACGATTTAATAAATAATGAAAGCGCTTATTGACAAATTAGGTAAATCATATTAAATTATATTTAGTAAAAGTTTACTACAAGTATTTTGTGCGATGGAGGTTATCGTGATGGATAAGCAACAATTTCTTGACGAATATAAAGCGGTCTTTGGCGAAAACGGGAAGGACGTCTTCTTCTCCCCGGGCCGGATCAATGTGATTGGTGAACACACCGACTACAACGGTGGCCACGTTTTCCCTTGTGCCATTAGTATCGGTACCTATGGTGTTTATGGCCCTCGTGAAGATACAACGGTGGCAATTTACTCCGCAAACTCCGCTAAGGAAGAGAATAGCAAGATCATTAAGTTTGACATTAATGATCAAGAACCACAAACGGCTGACGACGAAAAGTGGGTAAACTACTTTAAGGGGATGCTTGTTTACCTGAAGCAACGTGGCTTCAAGATTGACCACGGCTTTAACTTCTACATTCACGGTTACCTGCCATACGGCTCTGGCCTGTCATCATCAGCCTCAATCGAAATGCTGATGGGTAACCTGTTAAAGGAAGAATTCAACCTCGATATTGATGAAGTTGAATTAGTTAAGTTAGGTCAAAAGACGGAAAATGACTTTGTTGGTCTGAATTCTGGGATTATGGACCAATTTGCTGTTGGGATGGGGAAGAAGGATAACGCCATCTTCCTCGACTGTAACACCTTGGATTATAAGTACCTGCCACTAGAATTGGGCGACTACGAAATCCTGATCATGAGTACTAACAAGACCCACTCGCTGGCGGGCTCCAAGTACAACGAACGGGTTGAAGAGTGTGGCGAAGCGGTTAAGCGCCTCAGCAAGAAGCTCAACATTACCAAGCTGGGCGAGCTTGATCCCGCAACCTTTGACCAATACACTTACCTGATCAATGATGACACCCTGATTCGGCGGGCCCGGCATGCCGTTAGTGAAAATAAACGGACGAAGCGGGCCATCGATGCGATGGAAAAGGGTGATCTGGAAGAACTAGGCCGACTAATTAACGCTTCACACGTTTCCCTTAAGTATGACTACGAAGTTACCGGTAAGGAATTGGATACCTTAGCTGAAAGTGCTTGGGAGCAACCTGGTTGCCTTGGTGCCCGGATGGTCGGCGGTGGTTTCGCCGGCAGTGCGATTGCCATCGTGAAGAAGTCCGCTGCCGATGACTTTAAGAAGAACGTTGGCAAGATTTACCGGGAGAAGATTGGCTACGATGCCAGCTTCTACGATGCCGAAGTTGTTGACGGTCCACACAAGTTGTAATTAATGCTTTGCGAGGAGAATGAGAAAATGAAGTTAATTGAAGAATATGCCGATAAGGTAATTGCTAGTGGCGCTTACGATCCATTAGACCGGGTATACGTGATGAACAAGATCCGCGGTTTCGTGGGTGACGAGGATGTAGAAGCTAGTGGTGACCAACCATTGGTCGCCCAACTAGTTGACCTGGCTGTTAAGCGCGGGAAGATCGAAGACGGTCAAACTGCCCGGGAAATTCTGAATGACCAACTCTATGACCTGATGACCCCACGGCCGTCAGTTGTTAACCACCTCTTCTGGGAAAAGTACCAGCAGTCACCAGCAACGGCAACGGACTGGTTCTATCAGTTGTGTACTAGTAATGACTATGTCAAGGTGGCCGCAATTAAGAAGAATGTGGTCTTTGATAAACCAACCAAGTATGGTAACTTAGAAATTACTATTAATCTGTCCAAGCCTGAAAAGGATCCGAAGGCCATTGCGGCTGCCGCACATGATACGAAGAAGAAGTATCCCCAGTGTGCACTGTGCATGGAAAACGAAGGGTACAAGGGCCGGCTTGGCCAGGCAGCTCGGAGTAACCACCGGATTATTCGGATGACCATCGGCGGTAAGCAATGGGGCTTCCAATACTCACCATATGCTTACTTCAATGAACACTGCATTTTCCTCGATAGTAAGCATGAACCAATGAAGATTAACCGGCAGACCCTGGTTAACCTGGTGGAAATTGAGCACCAATTGCCCGCCTACTTTGTCGGTAGCAACGCCGACTTACCGATCGTGGGGGGCTCGATGTTAGCCCATGAACACTACCAAGGCGGTCGGCACATCTTCCCAATGATGAAGGCAACGATCAAGAAGCTGCTTAAATTTGCTGATTACCCAGCGGTCAAGGCGGGGATCGTTAACTGGCCAATGAGTGACATTCGTTTGACCAGTGCCGACACGGCCCAACTGATTGACCTCGGTACCCACATTATTGATGTTTGGGACCACTACAGTGATGAAGGACTGGATATCAAGGCCTTTGACGGTGATACCCGCCACCACACTGTAACGCCGATCATGCACCGTGACGGTGACCAGTACGTCTTAGACTTGGTTCTTCGTGATAACAACACGAATGACCAGTACCCACTGGGAATTTTCCACCCACACGAAAAGTTGTGGCACATCAAGAAGGAAAATATCGGCCTGATTGAAGTGATGGGACGGGCAATTTTACCGGCCCGGTTGAAAGATGAGCTAAATGAAGTTAAGAAGTTTTGGCTCGGCGCCGCAAACAAGATTGCTGATAGCCACCTGCCGTGGGCAAAGGAAGTTCAGTCACGGGTTGACATCACCAAGGACAACGTCGATGAAGTCTTGGAACAAGAATTGGCTAACATTTTTGCCAATGTTCTAGAAAATGCTGGGGTCTTTAAGGATGATGCGGCTGGCCAAGCTGGCTGGGACCGCTTCATTGACCAGCTGTAAAAATAATTTACCGAAGGGAGCACGTTGAGGATGGCAGTAACGTTACGAGACATTGCAAATAAGGCGGGGGTATCGATTGCAACTGTATCACGGATCCTCAATAAAGACACCACCCTTTCGGTTAATGAGAAGACCCGCCAACGGGTACTTGATACCGCCGAAGAATTTAACTACACCAAGCATAAGCGTCCGCAAAATAGCCGGGTGCAAAAGGTGGCCGTTGTTCAGTGGTACTCACTAACCCAAGAGCTTGATGACCTGTACTACATGGCGATCCGGATGGAGATTGAACGGTCGGCCCAACAACGTGGCGTTCAGACCGTGCCAATCTACCAGAACAACATGGAAGATATTCCCCAGGACGTAACGGGGATTATCGCAATTGGTAAGTTTAGTAATGCCCAGGTTGAAAAGTTCCGTTTAGTAACGAAGAACATTGTGTTTGTTGACTATGATAGTTTGGCAGCGGGCTATGATTGCCTGGTGCCGGACTTTGAAAACGCGGTGCGTTCGGTAATCAGTGAATTTCTGGATGAAGGGATCCACGATATCGGGATGCTCGCGGGAACGGAAACCACGACGGATAACGAAATTGTGCCGGACCTACGGCGCTTCTACTTTGAGAGTGACCTCCGTCAACGAAAGCTGTATCATCCAGAGTATATTTTTGCCGGCGACTACACTTCGATGTCGGGATACCAGGCGATGAAACAGGCAATTGAACGGTTAGGTGACCGTTTGCCGCACGGGATCTTTATTGCTAATGACCCGATGGCGGTGGGGGCGTTGAAGGCGGTCCAAGAGGTCAAGATTGCGATTCCGCAGCGGTTATCGTTGATTAGTTTTAATGACACAGCATTAGTGAAGTACGTCTACCCGAGTATGACGGCGGTGCATGTGGCTACGGATGAAATGGCCCATGCCGCGGTTGACATGATGATCAAGCGCCTGCAAAATCCAGACGCGGACCCGTGCAAGACCGTTGTGGGCACCCACCTGATTAAGCGGCAGACAACGAAATAAATGAGCGCGGCGGTGCTAGAGTAAAGGCACGCTGTGTTCAGGCCAAAATGGCTTCCAATATTTGGAAAAATTTTCCAAATGTTGGAAGCCATTTTTTTATGCCGGTTAGGAGGGGGACTGCTTATCTGTGTCCTTAAACCGTTGGTAATAATTAATATCCGTATCCCGGGATAACAGTACCTGGGGGTCGAAGCTGCTGCTATCCTGAAACTTCTGCGTATAGGCCCGCCGAAATTCAGAAGGGGTTAGTTGGAACTTCTTTTTAAACTGCTTCATGAAGTGCTTGTCATCATTAAAGCAAGCATCACTAGCGACCCGCTTAATTGGGAAGTTAGTTTTTAGCAGTAGTTCTTGGGCCCGTTCCATCTTTAAATCATTAATGAACTGAATGAGTGTTTGCCCGGTGGCTTGCTTAAAGATTCGTTCAAGGTAGTTGGGGTTAAATTCAAAGTGGGCGGCAATTTGACTGACTGTTAACGTACTGCTGAGGTTAGATAAAATCCAGCCCTTGATGTTACTCATCTGGTCACTACCTGCAGATGAATGGGATTCAACAAAGTCGTGGGCCAACTCAATCAGCTCGTGAGCAGGTAGTCAACAGCAATGCGGGGGTAGTGCTTATTAATGGCGATATCTAGGACCTGGTTAGCGAGCACAAAGGACTTCTTAATGGCTGGCAAGGTAAAGTGGGCTGGTAAGGGAATAATTCCGTTGCGGACTGACTGCCCTTCCCAATATTCACCCACTTGGCAACTGTGGGGGTGGGGGAAGAAATGAAACCAGTAGTACTGGGTGTGGCGGGGCGACTTTTGGTAGCTAACCACAATGGCATGGGCAGGGACCAGTAAGGCCTCATTTGCAGTAATGGCAAACCGGTGTTTATTAACTTGCAAGAAGAGTTGTCCAGAAACAACAATAATAATCTCATAAGCTTCGTTTTGATAAATTCGTTTGTGCCGCCAATTGTCGCCCGCGGTAAAGAACCCCTGGTTAGCAGCGACGACGGGGTGGCGAATGTCAAAGTAAGTTACCTGCATGATACCCCTCCTTAATACCTTAATAGTAGGAAATCTCCACCTAATGTTCAATATAAAGTGGTAAATAGACACCTTTAATGCAGTAACCACCATTTTTGAAAGCTATTGAAAACGATTACAATTTAACCGTTGAAAGGTTGAATTTTTTGTTAGGAGTGAATTGCAATGGATAACAAAAGGGTGAAATATCCATTTGGATCGACCAAAGCGAAGGTCGGCCCCCTAGAAAAGCTGAGTTATGCCAACCTTGACTTTTTTGGACAGTTATTGGCAACGGTGGTTAATAGTTATTTGATGTACTTCTTCACGGATGTGGCAGCAGTCTCGGCCGCCGCCACGGGGATAATCTTACTGATTGCCCGGGTAGTTGATGCGGTTGGTGCGCCAGTCTGGGGGACCTTGATTGACATGACCCACTCTAAGTTTGGTAAGGCTCGGCCCTACTTCTTATGGTTGGCCTTGCCATATGCCGCTAGTGCGATCTTACTGTTCTGGGCGCCAAGCCTCTCCCCAGCCGCTAAGGCGATCTACTGTGGAGTTGTATACATGATCTATGGGGTCCTTTATCTGGGTATTAACGCCCTGATCACCACGATTTTGACCCTGATCACCTCATCACCTGCACAGCGAGTTAAGTTGAATTTATGGCGGATGGTGGGCGCCCAGCTGGGGGTATTTATCGTTAATTCCTTGACGTTGCCACTGGTGGCCTTCTTTGATGGCGGTAACGATGTTAAGGGTTTCCGGATCTTTATCGTAATTTTCGCGATCTTAAACGTGTGTGGGACCCTGTTCTCATTTGGCCATATCCGCGAACGGGTGGTTGTACCGAATAGTCAGCGGGTTACCCTGCGGAAGAGTATACACGCGATGAATAAGAACTGGCCATGGTTCTTGATCGTCGGTGGAAACTTCCTCTTTTGGATTGCCCAACAGGGCCGTCAGCAGTCACTGGTTTATTACTTTACGTACTATTTCCACAACAAGGGGTTAGTAACGTTCTTTAATTCAATTGCTATTATTCAAGTGATTGGTATTATCTCAATCCCATTGTTGAATAAGTACATGTCCAAGAGTCATATTTGGGCACTCGGCTTAACTGGTGCCGTACTTGGTCAGTTTATTATCATGTTTGCCCACCTCAACGTGGTCGGCGCAATCATCGGGTGGATCATTGCCAACATTGGTTCTGGGATTGCCTGCTCGATGCCGTTTGCGATGTTGGGATCGGCCGTGGACTATGGTGAGTGGAAGAACGGTGTTAACGCTGCCGGGATTTTAACTACGGTGGGTTCTGCCTTCTGTATGTCAATGGGAATGGGCCTTGTCGGTGCCTTAAATGGTGGTATTATGTCGGCCTTTGGCTACGTTGCCAATCATGCCCAAACCGCCCATGCCCTATTAGGGATCAATATTTCGTTTAACTGGGTAACGATCTTAATGTACGCACTGGCGATTATCCCTGCTCTGGTTTATCAAAAGTATGAAAACATGGAAAAGGATATTACCGTTGAACTTTCCAAGACCCGTGAATAGAAAAATAAGGGGCCGTGACGATTGCCACATCCCCTTACTAGTTAAAGTGCGAGTATAAGATGAAAATTGTGTCAACAATGATGATGAGTGCGAGAAAGAATAGTAAGTTACCGCGTTTGGGTTTGTTATCCATACGATCGTGACCTCCATTTGACTTAGTAACTTCATCATAGCAATGAAAACGTTTCAAAAGAAGAAAAGGTGGTAAATTGCCACCTTTTCTATCGGATTAAGGTGTAACAAAGGAGGATCACAAATGGGTAAGATTTCAGTTAGCACTCCGGCAACGACACTGGGGTTAGAAGTCCTCGATACAGGCGCAGTGGCCTTAAGTCGGGTGGGCTCGAATGATCTGTCGCAAGTTGATAATCAAAATAAGGAACAAATGACACGAACCGAAGTCCAGGTGACGGGAGAAAATATCCATCACAAGGGTGTCGGATTTGTTAGTACGGAACCAGGAAGTAGTCTTCACTATCTTAGTCACCAGGTCACGGATAATGACCAGGGGAAGCTGTTAACGGTTATTCAAAAGAATAAAACGGGGAACTTAAAGGTAATTAATCACTACCAGCTCTACAACAATACCCCGGTAATTCGCAGCTGGGTAACCCTAGAAAACGTGGGGACGGCTTCTTTAGGGGTCGAGTACGTATCCTCGTTTGCACTAACGGGAGTTAACCAGGCCCAGGACCTTACCGGTAATTACGCCACGGATAACACCTTGTACGTAGCCAATAATGATTGGACAGCGGAAGCCCAGTGGAAAGCTAATACACTAAAGGATACTGGTTTAGACTACTGGGTCGATGGTGAAGAGAGGCAAGCCTCCTCAAAGCGGATTAGCATCACCAACAATTCTTCGTGGTCCTGTTCGGAATATTCGCCTAATGGGCTCTTGGTAAATAATAAGACTGGCCAGGTGGCAATTTGGCAGATCGAAAACAATGGCGCTTGGCACTACGAATTAACCGATATCGGTGCCGGGAACCTCCTAGCCATCCGGCTGTCGGGTCCGGAGGAGTACGATAACCACTGGTGGAAGGACCTCCAGCCAGGGGAGCAGTTTACGACGGTTACTGTGGCGTTTGGCCAGCTAATGGGAGATTTTGAAACGGCCGTTGGGGCAATGACAAAGTACCGGCGGAATATTCGCCGCCCAAATACTGATGACCAGCGTTTGGCCTGACTATATGAATGGCCTCTCTGGTGACCCGACGACTGCCAAGGAGAAGCCGTTGATTGATGCTGCAGCTGAGGCGGGGTGTGAATACTACGTCGTTGATTGTGGTTGGTACGCTCCTGGCTACTGGTGGGACAGTGTGGGTGAGTGGCAACCGTCCAGCGAACGTTTTCCCAACGGCATCGAAGAGGTGATTGACTATATCCGCAGCAAGGGGATGGTCCCTGGCCCGTGGTTGGAAATTGAAGTAATGGGAATCAAGTGCCCACTAGCGAGTCAGTTACCAGATGACTGGTTCTTTACCCGGCATGGCAAGCGGGTGATTAATTCTGACCGCTACCACCTGGACTTTACCAATCCGGCAGTGCGTAAGTACGCAGATAGTGTAGTTGACCGGTTAGTAAAGCAGTATGGTGTCGGCTATATTAAGATGGACTATAATATTACGACTGGGATTGGCACCGACCATGCTGCTGACAGCTATGGGGATGGCCTTCTTAACCATAACCGTGCCTACCTGAAGTGGTTGGATGCGGTTTTCCAGCGCTATCCAGAATTAGTAATTGAAAACTGTGGTAGTGGTGGGATGCGCCATGACTATGCGATGCTTCAACGCCACAGCATCCAATCAATGACCGACCAAACGGATTACGTTCGCAACGGTAACATCGCTGCCGTGGGGGCCTCCGTTGTTACCCCTGAGCAATGTGCAATCTGGTCTTATCCTTTAAAGGACGGGGATGACGAAGAGGTAATCTTCAACATGGTTAACACAATGCTAGTCCGGATTCACCAAAGTGGCTTGCTAAACGAGGTGACCGGCCACCGCCTTGACCTGGTCAAAGAAGGGATCGCAACCTATAAACACTATCGTGACCAGATCCCGTCACTACTTCCCGTTTGGCCAACTGGCTTGGGACAAATTGACGATTCCTGGTTTAGCTACGGCCTCCATGGCCACGGCGAGATGTACCTAGCAGTTTGGCGTGGGGTTGGTGGGGCGGTCACCCAGTCAATCGACCTGACAGCGTATGGTAAAGTGGCTACCATTAAGCAGGTATACCCAACCGACGATGAGCTAATTTCTTATGCCGTTGTCGGCAATAAGTTAGCCGTTAACTTTCCACGCGAAGGGGTTGCACGGTTATATAAGGTTGAATTTAAATAGCATGGTGTAGTTCTTGTGATAAAAAAAGATCCGAGCAGTCGGCGAATTTGATCGACTACTCGGGTCTTCTTCTATTCATGGATGCCTAAGGCTAACCGTGCAGCCCGGCTCATCCTGCTCGGCGTCCATGCTGGCTCCCAGACGAATTGGACGTCAACGTTTTTGACCTCGGGGACCTGCTTGGCGGCCGCAGAAACATCCCGTGCTAATACGTCGGTAAGCGGACACCCCATCGTGGTGAGGGTCATCTTGACGAGACAAATCCCGTCTTCATCGAGATCGAGGCTATATATTAGGCCCAAGTTAACAACGTCAATTCCCAATTCAGGATCAATGACGGTGGTAAGGTGGTTAATGATATCATCCCGGATAGCTTGTGGCGACCGCATTTTTAAACCTCGGTGCCAAAAATACGGGCTTTAATTGCCTGCCCGGTTGGCGTCCCAGCTAGGCCACCAATCCCCGTTTCGCGTAATGCTGCGGGAAGACCATGACCAACCTTGTTCATGGCCGAAATACATTCATCTACTGGAATTTTATTGACACACCCGGCCAGGGCCATGTCAGCGGCAATCAAGGCGTTACCAGCACCGATCGCGTTTCGCTTTACGCAGGGGATTTCGACCAGGCCGGCAATCGGGTCGCAAACGAGCCCGAGAAGGTTTGAAATGGCGATTGCCATTGCGTGGCCACTTTGCCGTGGCGTTCCACCAGCTGCTTCTACCGCCGCGGCGGCCCCCATGGCCGCGGCGCTCCCGACTTCCGCTTGACAACCACCAGTGGCGCCGGCAATCCCAGAGTGGTTGGCAATTACTAGCCCAACACCACCCGCCGTAAAGAGGAAACGGATCATCTGGTCATCGGTTAGGTGTAGCCGGTCCTTAAGCATGAACAAGACACCCGGTAGTGTCCCAGCTGATCCGGCAGTGGGGGTGGCACAAACGACTCCCATGGCCGCGTTAACCTCGTTGGTAGCGATGGCGTCTTGGACGGCTTCCATCATCGCGTCACCGGAAAGGGTCCGGTGGGTTTCCCGGTAGTGTTTGATCTTGACGGCTTCGCCACCGGTTAACCGGGTTTTTGAAAAGACCCCCTTACCGCTTTGGCCGCGTAAGACCGCATTCTCCATTGTGGCAATGTTAGTGGCCATATGCCGCCAAATGCTCTCCCGGCTGTTGTGGGAAGTGTGACACTCTTGTTGGATAATCAATTCTGAAATTGGCTGGTGTGATTGCTCAGCGTCTTCAATAATTTCTTGGATACTATTGTACATTTGGGTGTACCTCCTACAAGCAAATGACGTGGTTAAACTTAGCTTGAATATCTTTGATCGTCTCTTCAGTCATGTAGTTTTTGATGTCGTATTCATAAATATCATCGACGTCGCCCTTCAGTGACTGCTTACGAGAAAAGGGCGCAACCTGGTCAATATAGCTAGTTAATTCGACGGCGTTGGGGTGCTTTTTACCGTAGTCAACGTAAACGATGATTGGCAATGGGCCGGCCGGTTTGACCGTAATTTGGTCAATGACCATTTGCCGAATTTCAATTGCACCACCACCGATCGAGCAGGCGGTTAGGCTGATTGCTTTTTGATTATTACTAACTTCTAATACCGCAGTATTAGGGTGGTGAATCGGGCTGGGCCCATCCTCTTCAACAAAGCGGATATCAATCCCCCGATCTTCGGCAATACTGATCGCGTCAGGGACCCGCTGGTCATCAGGTAAGAAACCAAGGATCCCGGCTGCAATAGCGTAGTCGGTGCCGTGACCGCGGTGAGTCTTGGCGAATGATTCGTAGTAGTGCACTGTTACTTTGGTAATGCGGGCACTAAATAACTTGTAAGCCGCGCGCCCAATTTTGACGGCGCCGGCGGTATGCGAACTCGAGGGCCCGATCATAACGGGACCAATAATATCAAAAACGCTTCGGTACTTTGCACCCATCTTTTTTTCCTCCAAGTTAAACGTACTTAAAATACACTATGGCATGTTAAGATTAAATCTTTTTGCCGTCGTTTTAAAGCCTTAAATTGAGAAAACAGCTTCTTGATTATAGGAAGATCGGGGGTGCTACTGAAAACAGCAAAAATTGGGAAAAGGTTAATATAATTGCCATTATTAAGCCTTCAATATCAAAAAGTTACTTTTTGGGTTTGATAAAGCGCTCACATACTGATAATATAGGCATTGATGAGTGGTTTGTATTTTTATTAGTTAGCGATTTAGCTCAATGTAGGAAAGAAGGAATGATTGTGGATACGCCAAAGATTAAGGAAAAAAAGCCATTTGGTTTTTATGTCTGTTCATTAGGCTTTACGTTTGAACGGGCAGCTTTTTATACCGTTAAGTATATGTTGGCGATTTGGATTGCCACTTCAATTGGGAAAGGTGGCCTGGGGCTGACCGATGTTAAGGCGGCCTCTATGGCAGCGGCCTTTTTGGCAATGACGTATATTGCACCAGTATTTGGTGGGTACATTGCTGACTACTGGCTCAGCCCCCGGCTGTGTGTGGCAATTGGGATGATTTTAATGGGGCTTGGTTACTTGGTAGCCTGGCAGGCCCACTCCCTAACAATGGTTTGGATCATGATCGCCCTTGTTGCGGTTGGAACCGGACTGTTCAAGGGAAATTTGTCAGGGGTCAACGGCTTGCTGTTCAATGATGAAAAGGAATTGAACGAAGCCTTTTCGATTCAATACTCGTTTGTTAACACCGGGTCCTTTATCGGGACGACCTTTATCGTACTGTTAATTTCATCCTGGGGCTTCAACTTTGTTTTCCTGGTTTGTGCCGTATTGATGTTTGTCGATGCAATTTGGTTTATCTGCAACCTTCGTTCCTTAGGCGATGCTGGTAAGAAGCCGTTTAAGGTTGACCAACGTAAGTTCTCAACCGCCGCTACGAAGAGTGACAAGAAAGAAGAAAAGAAGGATAGTAGTAAGGAACCATTGACCGCCGGAGACAAGAAACGGATCGCAGCAATTGTCTTAGTTACTATTTTCTCCGTTGTCTTCTGGATGGTTTGGTACATGGCTTACATGCCGGTTTACTACTACTTCGGCTATGGTGACGGTGCTAACTTCTTGCACCGGGCTAATTGGATGATCGGTTCCTTTAGGGTGCCAACGTCATACTTTGACTCGGTTAACGCCATCGTATGTATTGCTTTAGGGCCAATCTTTGGGCGCTTATGGACGAAGCTTTCGGAACGGCCACAAGGCGATATGAGTATGTTTAAAAAGACCGCACTGGGGATTATCTTTATTGGTCTGGCATACGTTGTAATGGTAATTGCTGATATGGTTGGCCAGGGTCACACCTCAATTTGGTGGATCGTAATGGTCAGTGTCTTGATGTCAATTGGTGAAATGGTCTTCTCCCCAATGGGGAACTCCTTTATTACTAAGTTGGCACCAGCGAAGGTGATGGGGCTCTTACTGGGCTTCTGGCCAGTAGCTGTCTTCTTTGCAACCCTGATTTACCCAAGCGTTTACGCCGTCCTCAAGACCAGCGATCCTGCCCGCTTCCAAATGGGTTACGGGATTCTGGCTGCAATCGTAATTGTCTTAGGGTTAATTCTCTGGTTCAGTAGCCGGAAACTTGATGCGCTCGAAAAGAGCTAATTTATTAGGTATAGGAAGAAACTTCCTAGAAAATGGACTGTTAGCGTTTTAAACGTTAGCGGCCTTTTTTAGTCTGTGCGAACTTATTTCGGGTGACTTATCGTCGACTGTGATTTTTAAATAGTGAATGAAACAATAAAATCAAAAAAATCTCAAAAAATTTTAACGGAAAACACGGACAATTACTGCATAATTATAGCAAACGATAGGCTCGATATAGTGAGGATATATCAGCTAAATCAGAATAATTAATCTAAACTTTATTATACAAACTACTAATTAAGGAACAATAGCCCAAATGATCATTAAATGCTGTGATTTATAAATAGTGAACTAACGTATAAAAACGTCTTCTCCTGTTCGTGTTTTGGCCAAAAGAGAGGTGAAAAGCAATGGCAGATGTGCTAAAGTAGTTACTGACATTTAAGAGGGAGAAGGGTATACAGTGAAACACTATCGTTTTAGCCGGTTAAGCATGGGCTGGCAAATTATGATTGGTTTAGTTCTTGGGATTATCTGTGGGGTGGTCTTTTATCAAAATAAGGGTGCCATCACGGTGATGCAAAGTCTCGGGACGATCTTTATTCGCTTGATTCAGATGATCGTAATGCCGATTGTCGTTTCTTGTCTGACGGTCGGTATTGCTAACATTGGCGACATTAAGAAATTAGGGCGGATCGGTGCTAAGACGTTGATCTACTTTGAAATCTTAACGACAATCGCCTTGCTGCTAGGGATTGGGATGGCTAACCTCACCCACCCAGGTTCGTTCATTAACATCCACGAACTTCACGCAACGGATATTTCGCAATACATGTCGACGGCGAAGCACGCTGCTCACGACAGCGGCTTTTGGCCACTGATCCTGTCGATCATCCCGACAAACATCTTTAAGTCGATGTCTGACGGTGATATGATGCCGGTAATCTTATTCTCCGTTTTGTTTGGGCTCGGAATTGCCGCGGTTGGTGAAAAGGCTAAGATCCTCATCGACGTCCTTAACGGTGTGGCAGAAGTTATGTTTAAGGTTACTAACTGGGTAATGAAGTTCGCACCGATTGGTGTCTTTGGTTTAATCGGGATGACAATTGCGGAGATGGGGATCAGTGCCCTCCTACCGCTGGGTTACTTTATCTTGATTGCTTACGTCACCATGGTGATCTTTATCGTGGTAATACTAGGAATTACGGCCCACCTCTTCCATTTGCGTTACTGGAAGACGATGCGGGTAATCTGGGACGAGATTATCCTGGCCTTTACCACTGCTAGTTCCGAGGTTACGTTGCCCCGGTTGATGAAGAAAACCCAGGACATGGGGGTTGAAAAGGGGATTACCTCCTTTGTTATCCCGACCGGTTACACCTTTAATCTCGATGGTTCAGCCATTTACCAGTCCTTGGCCGCAATTTTCTTAGCCCAGGCTTATGGCTTGCACCTCTCACTGGCTCACCAGATCACCCTGTTGATTGTCTTGATGATCACTAGTAAAGGGATGGCCGGGGTGCCAGGAGCCTCCTTCGTGGTCCTGCTGGCTAGTGTTTCAACGATCGGTGTCCCGATGGCGGGCCTAACCTTTATCGCCGGAATTGACCGTTTCGTCGACATGGGGCGGACGGCTGTCAACGTGGTTGGTAATTCGATTGCCACCTTGGTAATTGGGGAATCTGAAAAGTCGCTCGACCGTGACCAGTACAACAAGTACCTGGACTCCTACGGCAAGCGGTCCGCAACGGCAAAAGAAGCTACTAAAGCAGAATAGACTAAGTACAGCGAGGCCACCAGTGTTCAAATCACGAATACTGGTGGCCTCGTTTCGTCCCGTGGGATTATTCTTCTTGTGAATCAGGGTGATCATTGTGCAGTTGAATTCCCCGGTGGTTAACGCTGGTGCTGAAGACAATCTGGGTACTGGTCTTACCAAACCGCTGCTGGATGATGTTGATGAAGTCATCAAGGTCAGTCGTTGATGGAAAAATCACCTCCATGATTTCGGAGTAATCGCCAGTTACACAGTTACATTCAATGACGTTGGGGATACTTTGAATATATGGGTAGAATTCTTCTTTTTGCCGGGGTTCCAGTTGGACCTGAATGAAGGCCCGGACATGGAAGCCAATTTTTTCCATATTAATTGTGGAATGGTAGCCGGTAATAATCCCGGTCTTTTCCAACTTGTTGATTCGGGCAGCGATGGCGGGTGAGGAAATAAAGCATTCCTTGGAAAGGTCTTTCAAGGATGCCCGCGCGTTCTTTTGCAATAAGTTAATGATTCGTTGGTCAATTTTATCCATTGGATGAGCCTCGTTTCCGGCATGATTAAATAAAAATGGTACTATTTTAATAATTCCTTAATTCATTGATTGAATTGTAGGCGATTTAGTGGCCCTTGTCAATTGTGAAAAAATTCGCGAGATCACCTGAAAGCTTACTACGACTAGTGATTTAATGGTACAATATAGGCATAGATATAAGATGCTGCATTGGAGGCTAAGCATATGGATCAAGAATACCAAAATATTTTAGTCCCAGTTGATGGTTCTAAGGAATCAGAACTGGCTTTAGAGCGGGCCATCTTTGTTGCCAAGCGGAATGGTGCGCACGTGGACGTGCTGAATGTAATTGACACGCGGGCAATGGCATACAACTTTGCCGGCATGTCAGATGGTAGCATTGCCTACCAACTCGTTGATAAGTCTAAGGAGTACCTTAGCCAACTGCTCAAGGATGCTAAGGAAAAGAATGGCTTTGACAATATGGATATCCACATTCGGTTGGGTAACCCAAAGACGATTATTTCCTTTGACTTCATCCATGACCACCACAATGATATGATCATGATTGGTGCCAGTGGGCTTTCCCGGATGCAACGGGCAGTGATGGGTTCCGTTACGTCTTACGTTAAGCGGAATGCACCGGTTGATGTATTGGTTGTCCGGACTGCGGTTGACCAACAAAACTAGGCTTAGTAAAAGCGCCGGACCGGTGCAGATTTTATAACATACCCAACGGGCTTCCAGTGTTCGGATTATCCGAATACTGGGAGCCCCTTTGTGCTCACCAGAAGAATCACTAGACCATTTGAAAAGTGGTGATGAGAATGATAAAAACTAAGTGGTCCCGCCGGTGCTTAATGGCGCTGGTTAGCGTGGCATTGGCGGTGATGCCACTGACCGCCCACGCGGCTTCGGTCGACCAGCGGCTTCGGCGGATGTTGCGTGATAACCAGGTAAACGGTATTGTCCTAGTAAACGGGACGGCTGGTCGTGCCCACGTCATTAGCCACCGAGAGGTAACGGACCGCAAGCAAATGGTGCGGGCGAATCAGCTGTTCCCGGTGGCCTCCTTTCAAAAACTGATGACCGGGGTGACGGTTGAACGGTTGGTTCAATCAGGCAAGCTCAGTCTAAATACGCCCCTCAGCCGGTTTTTCCCGCAAATTCCGTTGGCTGACCAGGTGACGATCGATCGGATGATGAAGCACACGAGTGGCCTGGTGAATCAACCACGACCGTTAAAACGACCCTTACGCGGTGAACGAGCCCAACTACGGTACGCACTTACCGGGTGCCGGTCGACCGGGGACTTCACGTGGCACTATACCGACTTGGATTTTATCCTGTTGGCGGCGGTAATTCAGCAGACCACCCACCAAGCTTACCGAAGCTACCTGAGCCACCAGGTCCTTCAGCCAGCCGGGGTTCACGTTCGCTTTTATGACCAGGTTAAGCGGTCGGCGGTTACGCCAGCGGTTGGTGGTGACTGGGCGAACCTCTACCTGGCAATGTCACCCGAACTTGGCGCCGGGGATATTTTTTGTACGCCCCAGGACTACTGGCGTTTTTATAACCGGGTCCTACTCAACGACCCGGCCCTGCTGGATCGTTTCCTCACACATAAAGGGAAGCAGGGCGCTGAAACCTACTTTGGTGGCACGTACATCGAGCCGCCGTACTTACACGTAAATGGCTATTTAGCCGGGTATTCTTGTACCTTATACAGTAACTACCAGCAAAAACGGACGATAATGTTGTTTGCTAACAACCTTTCGTATGCCCAGTTACGGGCAATCAACAGTCAACTATACCATGCCTACTTCGGTGACTACCGGGAAGAACAGGCAACGATCAATGCAGATTAGCATTATAAAAGACGGCTGTAACATAAGTCCCTTATATAGTTGAAAATGCTGCAGCACAGTACACGAAGGGCCTTTAGTGTTCGGATTCTCCAACGCTAAAGGCCCTTCGTGCTTTCGGGGGACAGGCTTACTTCGCTTCGAAAAACGAACTAACAAGCTAGTTCTGTCTCATTCCCCTTTTGAATGCTTAACTATTCTTTTTTCGTAACCTGCAAGATGTCATCCTTAACCGTGACTTGGTCGCCGGCCTTAGCTAACATATCAAAGTTGAAGCTTTCGCTGTTTGTAACGGTAACAATTACCGTATCATCTAAGCCCGCTTTCTTAATCGTTGGGTCCCAGAATTCCATGAGTTCTTGGCCCTTGTCGATGTGCTGACCCTTGGTGAAGTAGGTAACGAAACCAGTACCGTGAAGCTTGACAGTGTCAATCCCGATGTGGATTAACAGTGCGATTCCGTTGTCGGAAACTAACCCAACCGCGTGCCGGGTTGAGAAGGTTGCCCGAACCGTACCAGCGAATGGTGCGTAAACCTTACCGTCTGATGGCTTGATGGCAAATCCTTGGCCCATCTTACCTTCAGCAAAGGCCGGATCACTAACGTCCTTTAGGTTGACTAACGTACCAGCAACTGGGGCTGGAATGTTGGTAACACCTGGTTGAGGTGCTGGTTCTTCAGCAACGGCTTGGTCGTCGCTGCCTTCTTCACCGAGGTGCTTACCCCAAGTTTGTTCCAACTTGGCCACGATCTTAGCGTGGGAGCTTTCATCCAACTTAACCTTGAGGGCGAAGATAATAATCCCAACAATGATCAGGGCAATTGGAATTAAGAACATGTAAATCTTGAAGACGCTAACGCCGTGTGCGGTAACCGTAGCGGCAGTAGCACCACCGGTCATCCCGGCAGCAACGGTAGCGGCACCAACAACACCGTTGGCAACGGCACCACCGAATTTATCAAGCAGCGGCCGAATTGATAGGGTTAGTGATTCATCACGGTGACCCAGCTTCAATTGACCATATTCAACAGAGTCAGTGATCGTCATCAAAACAACCAGGAAGATAATTGGTTGTGGGATGAAGAATAATTCGGCACCGAGCAGAACCAGCGCTAATGACTTGCCGGCAAAGGCGAAAATCAAGGCACCGATAACTTCGATGGTAGCAGCACCATAGAAGAGCTTGTGACGACCAATCTTGCCTGAGAAGAGTGGGAAGGCGAAGACGGAGATAACCCCGACAACCGTGTTCAGACCACCCAGGATTGAGAAGGCCTTTGAGTTACCTAAAATGTAGGTGAAGTAGTAAAGTTCGAAACTATTCAGCAGAGTCTGCCCAGTAGTAAAGAACAGGTAGGACATCGCAATGGCCAGCAATTGGTCGTTCTTAACCAGGATGTGCAGGATATCCTTTAACTTAGTTTGTTCCTTGTTTTCACGAAGCAGTGACTTTTGTTCGTGGGTAAACATCCCCACACCGATCGCGGTGATCGCAGAAATTGCGGCAACGATGACGGCGAAGATGAACCAACCACGGTCATCACCGGTACCACCGTTTTGGTTGATGGAGAAGAACAGAACCATTGGCATGATAACAAAACCAATGATCTGACCACCAATCGTTGAACCAACCCGGGCAAAGGTAGCGATCTTATCACGTTCGTGTGAATCGAAGGACATTGCCGGAACCATGGACCAGAAACCAACATCATTGAAGGAATAGAAGACATCCATGATGATGTAAATAATGGCAAAGACAACCAGGTACATGACTGGGTTAGAAACGTTCAAACCACCTAGTGGTGTGAACAGTGCGGCCAGCAGTACGGCAGAAATAACACCACCGCCGACAACCCACGGCTTAAACTTTCCCCATTTGGTATTCGTCCGGTCGATGGCGTTACCAATTAGTGGGTCAACCAGTAATTCCACAATCCGTAGAATCATGATGATCATAGTGACGTAACCGACCATCCGGTTATCAAAGTGCTTGTCACTAGACGTGAATAGGTGACCAGTGACGTACATCATAAAGTAAGTAGAAAGTAATGCAAAGAAGGCATCATGCCCGAACGCCCCTAGCGAATATGCGAGGCGCGAGCGGACCTTATGTGGCTCTTGCTTATCCATTATTGACTCCCCTTTTCTACGTAATCTAAATAATTGCTTACGCCATTATGTTAAGCGCTTTCATTAAACTTGTCAACAACTTTTTAGTAAACTTTTACGATAAAAGCGGATTTTTATTGAGCATTTTACCGCTAAACGGGGGATAGTCATGGCTATTCGGCGTAGTGGGGAGGCGCTGTTTATTAATTAGTAAGCTGGTTGGTAAAGTTTTAACAATTAAGGGGAGCAGTAGCATCATGCTCAACGGTACAATGCAGTACACAAATGACCTCCAGCGCTCGGTAAATCCGAACACTGGAGGTCATTTGTACTTGTGGGGGATCACGAACTAGCAAGCTAGTTCTGCCATGCTCCCTTTGTTTGCGTTAATGCAATTATTATTGTTCTTCGTACCAGCTGTAGTGGTAGTTACCTGGGCGGTCAACACGTTCGTACGTGTGGGCACCGAAGTAGTCACGTTGTGCTTGCAGCAGGTTAGCTGGGACAACTTCTGCACGGTAGGAGTCATAGTAGCTAATAGCAGCACTCAGCGCTGGAACTGGGATACCAGCCTTAACAGCCAGAGCAACAACGTCCCGGATAGCCTTTTGGTACTTCTTAGCGATGTCCTTGAAGTAGTCGTCAAGCAGCAGGTTCTTCAGGTCAGGGTTCTTGTCAAAGGCATCCGTGATGTTTTGCAGGAATTGTGCACGAATGATGCATCCAGCACGCCAAATTTGAGCTAATTCACCCATCTTCAGGTTCCAGTCATAACGTTCAGAGTCGATCCGCATTTGTTCGAATCCTTGGGCGTATGACATAACCTTACCGAAGTAAAGGGCTTCACGAACCTTTTCAACCATTTCCTTCTTGTCGTCAATGGAGAGTGATTCAGTAACTTCTGGCAGAACCTTGCTTGCGGCCACCCGTTCGTCCTTCATCATTGAGATGTAACGAGCGTAAACAGCTTCGGTGATTACGGATTGTGGAGCGCCACCTTCAAGGGCGGTTTCAGAACTCCACTTACCAGTACCCTTGTTGGCACCACGGTCAAGGATCATGTCAACGATTGGCTTGCTCTTGTCGTCACCCAGGTCATCCTTACGAGTAAGGATGTCGGCAGTGATGTCAACCAAGTAGCTTGACAATTCACCCTTGTTCCATTCAGCGAAGGTCTTGGCAATGTCGTCAACTGGCATCTTCAAAACGTTCCGCATGATGTTGTAACTTTCGTCAATTAATTCTTCGTCACCGTATTCGATCCCGTTGTGGACCATCTTTACGTAGTGACCTGCACCGTTAGGGCCGATGTAAGCAACACATGGCTTACCGTCTTCTTCAGCCTTAGCAGCGATCTTAGTCAGGATTGGGGCAACTAAGTCGTAAGCTTCCTTTTGGCCACCTGGCATCAGGGCAGGACCGTGGAGGGCACCAAGTTCACCACCGGAAACACCCATACCGATGAAGTTGATACCGGACTTGTCCAACTTAGCGTTCCGGGCCATCGTATCGTGGAAGTTAGTGTTCCCACCATCGATCAAAACGTCACCCTTGTCAAGCAGAGGGAGTAATTCATCGATAACGGCATCAGTTGGCTTACCAGCCTTAACCATCAACAGAATACGACGAGGCTTTTCAAGTGAAGCAACGAAGTCTTCAACCGTGTAGCTAGGAACCAGCTTCTTATCGCTGTGGTCCCGCATCATTTCGTCAGTACGGTTGCGGTGACGGTTGTAGACGCCAACCGTGAAACCACGACTTTCAATGTTCAATGCAAGGTTCTTACCCATAACAGCTAAACCGACAACACCGATTTGCGCTTTATTCTCTGACATTAAAGTCACTCTCCTCTAAAGAAAATACATGTAATAATTTTCACAATGTCCATTATAGCAAAAAAAATCTGGTGTGCAACCGATATCGCAAAACCAGTTGCAAAAGTTACGCTTGGGGGGCCACGAAAATACCCCATTAACGCCATGTTAAAAAGGCCGAGAGAAACTCTCCGCCTTTTTAATAATATATATTAGTGGTTCAAACGGTAAACCCACTTACGGCCGTCACGAGCTAAGAGTTCGTCAGAGGCAGCTGGGCCCATTGAACCTGGAGTGTAGTTAGGGAACTGTGGCTTTTCGATGTCCCACAGCTTCCGAATAACGTCAACAAACTTCCAAGCATAGGCAATTTCAGCCCATGATGCAAAGTTGGTGTGGTTACCTTCCAGTGCATCGTGGAAGAGACGTTCGTATGGTTCTGGTGATTCCTTCTTGTCAGTGTCGCTTTGTAAGTACTTCAGGTCAACTGGTTGCGTTGTGAAGCCTTGACCGGCGCGCTTGGCGTTTAACTGTATTGCAAAGCCAGACTTTGGTTCTACAAAGATCGTCAAGACGTTGGAGTTTAATGATTGGTCGCTCTCATTACGTGGATCCGCAAAGATATCGATCAGTGGCTTCTTGAAGACAACGTCGATCCGGGTGAACTTGTCAGCTAATTTCTTACCAGTCCGAACGTAGAATGGCACACCTGACCAGCGGTAGTTGTCAAACATCAGCTTGGCAGCAACGAAGGTTTCAGTACCGGATTCAGGGTCAACACCATCGGCGGACCGGTATGCTTCCGTGCCGTCACCGGCGTCGTATTGGCCACGAACAAAGTTAGCGGCTGCTTCGGATGGGGTGTAGACACGCAGGCTCCGTAATGCTTTAATCTTTTCAACCCGAACATCAGTATCGGTAAAGGAAACGGGTTGTTCCATTGCTAACTGGGCAACGATTTGCATAATGTGGTTTTGCACCATGTCACGTAAGGCACCAGAGTGGTCATAGTAACCAGCCCGCTCTTCGACACCCAACTTTTCACTCAGGGTAACCTGGATGTTGTCGATGTAACGGTTGTTCCACAGGGATTCAATGATGGTGTTACCAAAGCGCAGTGCTTGGATGTTTTGCACCATTTCCTTACCCAGGTAGTGGTCGATCCGGAAAATTTGGTTTTCATTGAAGGTTTCGGACAATTCGTCGTTCAACTTCTTAGCAGAGTCAAAGTCACGACCAAATGGCTTTTCGATAACGAGTCGGTTGAAACCATCGTCGGAAAGGAGGCCTTGCTTCTTTAAGTTCATGGCAATCGTACCAAAGAATTGTGGTGCCATTGACATGTAGAAGAGCCGGTTGCCTTCAGTACCGAATTGCTTGTCTAATTCTTCGATCCGCTTCTTTAAGATCGTGTAGTGTTCCGGCTTAGTAACATCGTGTGACTTGTAGAAAAAGTGCTTGGAGAAGTCTTGGGCTTCACCCGTGCGCGTTTCTTCAACATCCTTAATTGATTGCCGAACCACTTCTTGGAATTCTTCATCACTGTATTCGTGACGAGAAGTACCGAGCAGTGCGAAATGATCTTGTAAGTAACCCTTTTGGTAGAGCTTGAACAAGGCGGTGTACAGCTTCCGCTTTGCAAGGTCACCAGTAGCACCGAATAATGTAATAACAGCTTTATTTTCTGTAGCCAAAATGTTCACTCCTTCTGAAATCACAGAAATTAATTCACCGTTCCAATTATATACTCTCCAACGGCAGTCTGCACTATGAAAGGAACCGTTTTCTTTAGCGACCCCAAATGGCCCACCAGGGGTAAAGGGCTTTGTAGACGGGCTAGATAACCAAAACTGATAAAATGGTCTAGATCAAAAGTTTTTCGCAAAGGGTTGCACACTGACCTGCTTAGTAGACACAAAACGACATCTTGCGTATATGCCAAAAATGGTATATAAATAATATATCAAAAATGATATATAGGAGGAGTAAAATGAATTACTGGCTATTATTTATAACCTTTACTGCTGTTAACTTAGATTTCTTTCTTATTATGCTGTTTTTACTGCAGCGTTACCGGGTACACGAGGTGGCCCTTGGCTATACCCTGGGTGTTGCTTTACTGGTGACCGTAAGCTTCTTTACTGGTCGGGCGTTGGCCTTGTTTTTGCCAGAGTGGTTATTAGGGCTTTTGGGGATTTTGCCGATTTACATGGCCATTCGTGATAATGACGAGGCAGTAACGACAAATGGCCAGCAGTCACCGGTGTTGGCGACTTTAGTAACGTATCTAGCGGTGTGTAGTGGTTGTAACCTGTCGATCTTTTTACCGGTACTCGCTGACCTCTCCTACCAGGCCTTTATCTTAGCGTTGCTGTTTGTTGTAGCCCTGGCGGTGGTCGCAGTGGGGCTAGTTAAGGGGATTGGCGAGCTGCCCATCATTAAGCGGGTGCTTGAGAAGTATAGTGAGTTTCTGATGAAGGTCATTTACGTGGGTATTGGCCTATACATCTTTTATGACAGTGGCTTAGTTCACCACTTGCTGGCTTTGCTATAATATAGAAAAAGCAAAGAAGGAAGTGGATGTGGGTGACCTCCGTGCATGATTTAATCGGTGAAGCCGCTAAAATTTATAAGGTATTGAGTAATAGTAGTCGGATTGAAATCCTGTATTTTTTACGGCACTGTGACAAGGAAGTGCCGGTTTCAACGATTGTTGACCACCTGCAAATGTCACAGCCCGTTGTTTCTAAGCAATTGGGGATTTTATACCGTTACCAGCTAGTTTGCCGCCGGCGTGAGGGGACCAAGGTTTATTACCTATTAGATGACCCCCACGTAGTTGAGATGATTGACGACATGCTAAACCACGTCAAGCACGAGATTAAGGGTGAACCTCACCCACGGAATCTATATCAATAAGGCAGATTATGCTGGCCGACGAGCAGTGCAATACGCAAAGCGGTCTTCAGCGTTCATTTTTTGAGCGCTGAAGACCGCTTTATGTTTTGCATATCCAATGTGAAAATTATTAAATGTACTGGTGGCGTTCAGCCAACATACCAAAGACGGTGAAGAGGAATGCGGCAACAAAAATGACAACTACGCTGGCCGCCCAGTTATGGGTCTGGGCGTTAAGGTTACCAACGATGACTGGTCCTAATGCGGCAATCAAGTAACCAATTGACTGGACCATTCCGGAAAGGTTCCGGGTATCCGCCGCACTCTTGGTCTTTAGTCCGAACAAGGTCATTGCTAATACGAAGGTTGTTGTGGAGCCGGCACCGAGGAGCAGTGCCACTACACAGAAGTAAGTAAACGAGTTGACCGAGAAAAACATCATCACCGCCCCCAACATGGAGGCGATCCCGGCTGCTAACATAATTGGCTGCCGGTTGGTCATCTTTGCCGCCAAGACGGGGACCGCAAAGGCAAACGGTAGGGCAAAGAGCTGGAGCAAGCCGGCGATCATGCTGGCCTGGTCGCCACTAAGACCAGCTGTCTTTGCGATGGTCGGTAACCACGCAACTACGCTGTAGAAGACGAAACACTGGAAACCGAAGAAAAGTAGTAGCCACCAGGCGTTACGTTTCTTCCACATGTTGGTTCCGGCAGTAGCTTCGTCGCCAGCCCCGGCGCGTTCGTTGTACTTAAGGTTTGGCAGCCAGACAACTGCGGTAATTAGGGCAATTGCGCTAATGATAATAACGGCCGTCTGCCAGCTACTGTGGTGGGCGATTGGGGTAATCGCGTAGGCCCCGATTGCGGCAAACAGGGTCATGGCCGTGTTGTACATCCCCGTTACGCTGCCCATCCGGTCAGGAAACTTATCAGTTACGATCGCCGGCAGGAGAACGTTAATACAGGTAATTGCCATCCCGATCATTACCGTCCCTACCATTAACAGTGAATAGTTGATGATTCGCAAGTAGGAACCGATAAACATTAGGATCATTGCAACCGTCAGAGTTAACTCGTTTCCAATTCGCTGCGCGGTCATGGAAACCACGGAGGAAAGGAGCCCGAAGCAAAGCAGGGGGATAGTCGTCAAAATCCCCAAGCTAGTGGTCGGCACCTTGAAGGTCTGGGCAATTTCGGCGACCACCGACGGGATAGAAGTGATGGGCATCCGCATGCAGACCCCAAGGAGGAGCAGGCCGACAATCAATAATGGGCTATGTTTTTTTACTTTTTCCACAAGATTCGTCCTTTCGTAATAAGTGTTTAGCCAAATTATTATATCACACTAAAACGTTTTACTTAAAGCGATAACGCCAAACAACTTACTGAACAGATTTGACGGCAGAGTCTGGGAACCATATAATCAAGAGCGAAGATTTATACGGAGGACAAATATGACGGCAAAAATATACCCGTACTTAACTTTTAAAAATGCTAAGGAAGCAATGGACTATTACGTCCAAAACTTTGGTGCGGAAATCACATACCACCAGCCACTAAATAAGGAGCAGGCCGAAAATATTGGTTTGGCTACGGATGACTTAGCACAAACGACCTTGTACGGTGAGTTTTCAGTTGCGGGTCAAAAAATTATTTGTGCCGATGCGACAATGGGGACGCCACAAAGCTCGACGTTAATTTCCATCATGCTAAGCTTTGGTGACGAAAAGGAGCGGGCACGCCAATTTTTTAAACGACTCGCCGACGCTGACGAACAGCGGGTCACCGTTCCCTTTGGTGATTGGGTTCTTGGTAACATGATGGGGCAGGTCGTTGACCGTTATGGTTTGACCTGGATCATCTGCACGGGTGATACCAGCACGACGGAATAACAGGGATCGTTGAAATTGATAGTACATAAAGGGCCTCCAGCGTCTGGATTTTCCGCTGGAGGCCCTCTATGCTTGTTAAACCCAATGGGGGCTTATTATTCACCCGCTACCTTAGCCCAATTTTGTGCCAGGACGTTATAGATCCGCTCGACATCCGCTGAGGTTCCCCGGAGCTCGTAGTTGTCGAGGAAGGGGGCATCAAAAATGTGGGCGTACTTGCGGGCGGTTAGACAGTATTGCTCGTTGAAATTACGGTTACCGGAACCGACAACCCCAATACAGAACTTGGCGTTATCGCCATCTTCAATGTATTCTCCCAAGGCATTAGTCATGATTTCAGTGTAGCCGCTGTCGATCCCGTTCCCACCAGTGAGGTAGGTCGGCACGAAAACGAAGAAGGGGGCCGATTCATGTGCCGGGGTATCCTGGGGACCAATTTCCTTTAAGTTTATTAAAGGGTTGGTAGGGTTAAGAATATTTTGTTGCTTTGCAAATTCTTGCATTTGGTGAAGAAATGCCCGGGTATTCCCCTCAATTGAAATATATAGGATGTTCATTGTTGTCATTAGTAATACTCCCTTTATTAATTTGACGGATCAATTTAGTCAGTAATTAAGCATGTTTAATTATACGCTAAAATGAATTCAAATAGTAATATTTAATCCGCTTTTAATAAGCCTAGAGCAGTGAGATTGTAAAATAATTGCTACCGGGTGATTAATCGCTTATAAAAATGCTAGAATTGTAGTTAAAGCACAGAGGGGGATCTATCGTGAGTAGTGTGGTATTAAGTAACTTAACCTTTGAAGCAAAGTCAGGGGACCAATTGGAAGAAGTGTCACTCGGCTTGATGTCACCAAAAATGGTGGCAATTTGTAGTGATAATGCCGGGACGGTCTTAGCACTGGAACAGCTATTAATGGACCAGGGCAAGATTATTGAAGGTTCTGCGCAGATCAATGGTGAAGATATCACCAAGTACAAGCGGCACCCAGAGCGGGTGGTTGCTTCCTTTGACCAAACCGTGCTAAAGGGAAAGACGGTTGAAAAGGCGATTGCCCGGGCGCTTAAGCATGTTAAAGGAGCCTTAGATGTTACCCAAACCCTGCAGATGCTGTTACCGCTCGGAATCAAGTATGACGAGAAGGTTGCGACCTTAGGCGCAGCTCAACAGCAGGAATTGCGGATCATTATTCTCCTTGCACTGCGGCGGCCAGTGGTCTTTTTGAGTGACGGCTTGGACCAACTCAGCGAAGAGTCCCGGCAGACAATCGGTAACTTGGTGAAGGACTATGCCAAGAAGACTAATTCAGTAGTAATTTTTACCAGTAGCGATGTTTCAACGATGATGCGATTTGCCGATACCATCTACTACTTCAGTAGTGACCGCTTAACTTCCGCCCGGGACCTGGGGATGAATGATGGTGTTGATTGTACCGTCACGGTTACGGGGACCGGACTCCCAATTGACGTGGCCATTAAGCTCGGTGCCCACATGTTAGGCGAAGCCCAGAACCAGACCCGCTTTTTGTATACCGGTAACATTCAGGCACTACTGCCGTTATTGGAGCAAAGTACGATCACGGATGTCCGGATTGAAGATTCCTCGGTTGAAGATGAACTAATGGCCTACTAGTGTGAAGGGGTGGTTGAATGGGAAGAACCGTAATTGTTAGTCGGCGACACGACGACCTTAGCCAACTCATTATGAAGAAGATGTATGATGCCGTTACCCGGGGAAACTTTAAGTTGACCTTTCAGCGGGGCGACGAATTGTGCTGGCTACCTCAGGTGGGGGACCCGGTCGATGATGAAGTCCAAATGCTAGCGACGGTGCTGGACCAGTCCGTTTTTCTCCCCCGCAAAATTGTGATGCTTTCGATGGCGGGGACCGCTGATGAAGTTGACGGTGACCAGCTGCGCAAGTGGTACGGAAGCAGGGCCCAAGAGGAGCTCTGGGCCCACCAATACGCCATTAAGATGATTGATGAGTTCGAACTTCCCTACACGATTCTCCGGACACCACCACTAGTTGCCCATTCTGCCCCGGCTGTCTTAACTGATGAGGGGCAACCATTAGTGGGAACCGGTGTAAGTGCCGCTGAACTA
Organism: Candidatus Limosilactobacillus intestinipullorum; assembly: GCA_019117185.1. GTDB lineage: Bacteria > Bacillota > Bacilli > Lactobacillales > Lactobacillaceae > Limosilactobacillus > Limosilactobacillus intestinipullorum. The sequence goes on from DXAF01000045.1 coordinate 44,077, forward strand.
GCGGGAGTTATTGAACGGGTCCTGTTAACGGACCAGTATAATGGCAAATCACTAGGTATAACGGCAAGTGAAGTGGGGGTGCAACAAGATGACCAAGACTAATCAATATGCGTTGTGGAAAGAGCAGTTAGCACAGGTCCGCTTCCCATTTTGGAAGGAGCTCCCGACTCTAGAACTATATATTGACCAGGTCGTTGCCATTGTGAATGAGCAATTAAAGGGGGTCGGTGTGGAACCACTGACCAAGTCAATGGTGAATAACTACGTTAAGAAGAAGGTTATCCAGGCACCGGTCAAAAAGAAGTATGCGGTTAACCAGCTGGTTGACCTACTATTGATCGGTTTTTTCAAGTCCAGTTTTTCAATTGATGAGATTCGGGCCGGAATTGCTCAAGTAACGGTAAGTGTCTACCCACAGCAGGCGTATGATCAATTTGTGACCCTCTTAAATGCCAAACTAGCGGGGAAAGCGCCGGTAACGAGTGGTGCATATCCACAAAACGATGAGTTAGAGTCCATGGCAGTCGATACTGTGTTGAACCGGTTAAAGGCGAGTTACTTGCTCCGGACGATGCGCCAACAGCAAGCCCCGTCAGGAGTCGTTAAGAAATGATAATAGAAAATTTGTGAGCTGATAAAATTCACGAAGAGGGGGCTGTGACATAATCTCTACAGCCTAGCTAAAGTACGAACAGCGCAGTACACAAATGGCCTCCAGTGCCCGGCAAAGCCGAACACTGGAGGCCTATTTGTGCTTGCGGGGGTTCGAAGACGAACTAGCA
>DXAF01000046.1 GCA_019117185.1 Candidatus Limosilactobacillus intestinipullorum
TATGTTTGTTTTTAGGGGTAATTACATCATATCAGGAACGATTTCCTGTGTACATAAGAAGCCGGACGATGAACCAAGATTTGATTCATCGTCCGGCTTTCATTTTGGACTGAGAGTTTTTTCCCAGCCTCACTGTCTTGATGGTTGTAATCAATATATTGGGCATGGTGGGCAGCAACCAGCTGAATAAATAACCTGGTTGTGCGACCATTCCCTTCCCTGAAGGGGTGCAGGTAATTAAGCGAGTCAAGCAGTTGGGCGTACTGCATAACGGTTGGCTTCTTAAGTGCATCAATAGTTCGTAGCTGCTGATTAATGTTAGTAACAGCTAAATCAAACGCTGTTGGCGGCATAAAATCCGTTCCCCCTTTAGCAAGGTAGTAGTCACGGAATTGACCGGCCCACGAATATAGGTCACCGAATAAGAAGCGGTGGAGCTTAGCAAAGTCGTCCATGCTTTTAATAACATAACCATGGCCAAGCAGCCAAACCGCGTTATAAGCAACCATTTGATACTCCACCGTGCTCAATGTCTCAGCATCCTGGAGGTTAAGCTTATTCTTTAATGTCCCATTAGGATAAAGGAACCGTTGCCTAAGTTCGTCATCTGTCATGCTAGTCACCAAAAATATCCTTAAACTTCTGCTCTAATTCTGGGTGGGCGGCTTCAGTAAATTCTGTTAAGCCTTTAACATCAGAGTAATGCGGTTGCCACCCTTCCATCACGTTGCTCTTAACCACAAACTTAACATTTCGATAAGTAGTTAAGTCGGGGATCCTAACTCCTTGGATAGTCTGTGCTTGGTCATTAATGGCTAGTGAATACCGATCATCCTGAAGAAGCCTCAGTAATTTTTCGGGCGACTCATTGATCGCCGCCGCAACCCCGTTCAAAATCTGGATAGTCCATGTGCTAACGGGACGGTTAAAGGCCCGACTTAGCGTTGCCTTACTAATGCCCGACTTACTAGCAATATCGGCAAGATTGGTATCATAACTAGCTTGTACTTCACCTATTGTCATCATGCTTTACTCAACCCCAGTTTACTTATTAATTACTATTATACTAAATTCGTTCCGCAGAGTCTGATCACTGGTTCTCAAAAGGAACGGCACGGAGAATAAAATAACATAAGCGGCCTTCAATATTCGAAAAAATCACGAACATTGAAGGCCGCCTATGCTTAGGGGGTTCTGTGTTAGCAGACGAACTAGTTCTGCCTTTTCCTAGTCGTCCCAAACTTTCTTAGCAACATTAAATGCTGACCAGGCATTTGGCCAACCAACGTAAAAGGCCAGTTGGGTAATCATTTCAGCAATCTCATCTTTGGTAATACCGTTTTTCTTTGCGGCCTGCATATGGTAAGGAAGCTGCTCAAAAGCCCCCTTGGTAATTAGTGCCGTTACCGTTAAAAAGCTTCGGTCACGTGGACTGAGTTCCTTTTCCCGGGACCATACCTGGCCAAACAAGACGTCATCGTTTAATTCTGCAAATTTCGGCGCAAAAGCACCTAATTGATCACGACCAGCGGTTTGTTTCTTTGCCATCACTAAAACCTCCCCTACTTTGTCAATTGATTGTAGTAGTCATCGTCAATCTTTTCCAGCCATTCACTGGTCCCCTTGGTAATTGCAATGTGGGAGAACCAGGAATCCTTGGTTGCACCATGCCAGTGCTTAACACCTTCATGAATGGCAACCACGTCACCGGGCTTTAACAGTTGGGCCGGCTTGCCTTCTTCTTGGTACCAACCTTCCCCTGCAGTGACCAGGAGGATCTGGAAACCATCATGGTGGATATGCCAGTCATTCCGGCACCCCGGTTCAAAATTAACGTTGGACACGTTGATATCAATATTATCGTCTGGAGCAACTAACCCATTTAGTTAAGAAGTTCCAATAAAGTACTTAGCATAGGTGACGTTCTTTTCGCCCAAGCCAAACATATCTTTTTTCACTGCTTCTTCATTCTTTGCCATTAAAGGTCACTCCTTAAAATAATTGTTACTATTACTCTAAAGCTAGCCGGGAGCAATGTAAAATACTTATAACGAGTGACAAACAATACATATAATGTATTGTAACTTTTGCAAAAAATATATTTGAATATTGAGAAGTCTTCCTATATTTTCCGCAACCACGACATCAGGCTGGCCGGTGAATAGGTCGGTTTGCCGTGGGTCAACACGTGGTAGCCAGGCAGGACGTCCAGTGTTTTGGCATGGGTAATAAAGTCTTGCTGGTACTTACCGGTATCGCTCCAGCCGGTTGAAAATGGTGCGACCTTCCCCGAATAACCCTTAAGCTGGTTAAGTAGTGCCATCACCGGTGAAGAAAGCTGCCCATCCCAGACCGGACCACCAACTAAGATATCATCGTAGTAGCTAAACCGTGGTAGTTTGGTAACCAACTGGGGGAGGCGGTTCGTTCGCCGCTGCTCCTGATACCGGTCATCAGTGGCTTCCATATCGTCGGGAAAGGTCCCGTCGGCAACCCGGACCCTTAGAATATCGGCTCCCGTTAATTGGTGAATATGACTGGCCAGCTTGGCGGTGTTGCCAAATTGTGAATAGTAAAGGATTAATGCTTGTTGTGCCATCCTTGTAACCTCCTCAGTAATTTCTAACCCTTATCATAGCACTCGTCCAGCAAGTTTTGACCGGTGTTAATCTAGGAAGTGTATAATACTATAATTGGTACGAATCGAAAGGAGGGGGTGCCATGAACAGTACCCAAACGACAATCAAGCGCGCCCGCGACGTCTTAGGTAAGCCAATGTCAATGGCCTTTATCTCCTTGATTGGGAAAAGCATTGTTGTCGGTATCATTACCGGATTAATTGTCGGCGTCTTCCGGTGGATTATTGACCAGACGATGAAACTCTTGATGATGGTCTACCCCATTATGGCCGCCCATCCCCGTTACTTACTCCCCTACCTAATAGGTACCCTGGTGATTGGTTTACTCTTGAGCCGGGTCTTAAAACCCTACTTGCGCGACCTGCCTGGGTCTGGGGTTCCCCAGATCGAAGCGGTACTGCTCGGTGAACACCACATGAACGCGGGCCAGGTCCTTTGGCGTAAGTTCGTCGGCGGCCTGTTGGCCATCTGCCTGGGGCTCTTTCTCGGCCGTTAAGGGCCCTGCATCCAAATGGGTGCCTGCGTCGGTCAACTATTAGGCGAACACTTCACCATTAGTGAAAAAGAAAAGCGGTTCTTACTAGAATGCGGGGTGGCGGCTGGACTGGCCGCCGCGTTTAGTGCCCCGCTCGCGGGGGTGATCTTCCTAATGGAAGAAATTACTTTCAGCTTCCAGCCCCAGGGGTGCATCACCGCACTTGCTGCCGCAATTTCGTCTGACTTCATCACCATCCTCTTTTTCGGTGTCCGGCCCTGTCTCTACTTACCAGTGCACATGAACCTTCCCAAGGAAAGTTACCTCTGGTTAGTCGTCCTCGGAATCATAATCGGCTTACTGGCATATGGTTACCAGTACACCCTCCTAAACCTCCGCTGGTGGTATTGCAAGATCCGAATTCCGGCAATTTACCACTGTCTGATCCCTTTATTCTTGGTGGTCCCTATTGGCCTTTGGAACGCCAAAATTCTGGGTGGTAGCCACGTCTTCATCGCTTACATTGCTAGCCTTGATAAGAGTAACCACCTCACAAGCCTATTAGGATTCCTGGTAGTCTTTTTCCTGGTCCGGTTTATCTTCTCGATGATTAGTTACGGGGTCGCGGTCCCTGGCGGTATCTTTATGCCAATCCTTGTTTTAGGGGCGCTAATTGGTGCCATTGCTGGGGTGGTCATGATCCACCAGGGGGCGGTTCCGACATCCTGCTACCTAAACCTCGTGGTCATTTCAATGGCCGCCTACTTTGGCGCTATTGAAGAGGCCCCCTTTACCGCTATTACCCTCCTGACCGAAATGGTTGGTTCTGTCGACCAGGTCTTACCGATGACAATCCTCACCTTTATTACCTACATCACCAGTAACCTCCTTGGCGGCCAACCAATTTACGCAGCGCTGCGTCGCGAAATCTTTGCCAGGTAATCGGGACTTTTCTTTGCAGTTAATTTATGATTGGGGGAATTATTAATGGACGGTGGATTATAGAATGAAGTTAGCCACCTAATTGGTGGTAAATGCAAAAACGCCATTCGGCGTGACATCAGGTATCATATTAAGTGAATCAAAACTATATGAAAGGATGTCCGTCAAATGACGCACTTA
>DXAF01000047.1 GCA_019117185.1 Candidatus Limosilactobacillus intestinipullorum
GCTGATGCACAAACGAAATACTATTCCACGGAAGTCACTTCACTACCGCACACCACTTGAAGTATTCCTAAGTCACGTCACAGATGAACAGCTTTCAACATTTTTCTAATTTAAATTGACATTTCGGGAAAGTATAAATTGGCCTACGTTAGGCAACGCTTTGGCGGTCTTGACTTAATAAAAGGCGCAGCGGTAAAACGCTTACTGTCCATTAACGAGACAAAATGAGATAAATGTTGCTTGAAACTACACCTTTCCTAGTTTTAGAATTTAATCGTTTCATTGAATTTATTTTGGAGAAAGGATGGCGCAGTAAGCTTGAAGAAATTACTTCATAATCATTTTTTCGCTTTACTTGCGTGGGTGCTGATCTTGGTTATTTCGGTGGTGGCATTGCCCGATGTCAACCAATTAACCAGGTCACACTCACAAATTAACTTACCCAAGGACACCCAGAGTCAGATTGCCCAGACAATCCAGCAAAAACACTGGGGCCATCACGTAAATAATACCTACCAAATTGTGGCGGTATTTAATAATGGTGACCAGAAGATGTCCGCTACGGACCAGCAAAACGTGCAAAAGACGGTTGACCACCTGCAAAAGCACAAGGGTAAGTATGGCATTAAGGCCATTATGGGTCCCAATGATAATGCAGCAACCCGTAAGCAACTCATCTCAAAGGATCAGACGACCCAGCTGGTCCAGCTAAACGTCAGTAAGAAACACGGGACACTGCAAAAGATTAATAACCAGCTAGATGCAGCGGTTAAGACAAAGGGCGTAAGGACCTACGTTACCGGGGCAGATATCTTAAACGATGACTTCTCCGGTGCGGTTCAACAGGGGATTAAGAAGACAGAAGTAATTTCGGTCATCTTTATCTTCGTAGTCCTTTTGTTGGTATTCCGCTCCCCAATTACCCCGTTGATTTCACTATTAATGGTGGGGGTTTCCTTCTTCACATCGTTTAGCATCGTTACCAACCTGGTTGATAAGTTTAACTTCCCGTTCTCAAACTTTACCCAGGTCTTTATGGTAATCGTTCTCTTCGGGATCGGAACCGACTACAACATCCTCTTATATAACCACTTCAAAGAAGACCTTGGTAAGGGGATGGGCAAGTGGGAAGCAACCCGTGATGCCCAACGAAAGGCCGGTCGGACGATCCTTTACTCCGGTTCGTCACTACTTATTGGTTTTACCTCACTAGGACTTGCCAAGTTCTCCGTTTACCAATCAGCCGTTGGGGTGGCTGTTGGGGTGGCCGTACTGCTGATCGCCCTGCTGACGTTGAACCCCTTCTTTATGGCTGTCTTGGGCAAGAAGATGTTCTGGCCAGATAAGCGGTTCACCGGTGAATCCAGTAGTAAAATTTGGCAAAAGATGGCCAATACTTCGGTCCACCACCCGATCGTGACCTTGATCTTGGTCTTTGCGATTCTGTTGCCAATCGGCCTGTCGTACAAGAATCATTTGAACTACAACGATGCCGATGAGATTAGTAACACGACACCATCGAAGAAGGGCTTCAACGTCGTAGAAGACCACTTCTCCAAGGGGACAGCAGAACCGGTGACGGTTTATATCAAGGCTAAGCACCGGTTAGACAATGAAAGTAACCTCCTCTTAATTGACCGGTTAACCAACCAATTAAAGGATAGTAAGGATGTTAAGACCGTTACTTCCGTTACCCAACCAGCCGGCAGTAAGGTATCACAACTCTACGTTAACAACCAATTAAAGCAGTTGACTGGTCAGCTGGGGACGGCGCAAAGTAGCCTCGCACAGCTGTCCTCAGGTATGGCGAGTCAGGCGGCAATGCAATCGGCTTCAATGGGAGCCGCTGGTGCATCAGCAATGGCCCAGCAGCAAGCCATGATGTCCGGAATGGGGCAAATGACCACCGGCCTTCAGCAGGGTAGTGACTACTTAACCGGCCTCCAAAATTCGGCGGCTGCTAAGACCTTCTACATTCCAAAGGCCCAGCTTAAGAACCCAGAAATTCAGCAGTCAATGCACAACTACCTGTCAAAGGATAAGAAGACCGCCCAGATTACGGTGATCTTAAACTCAAACCCAAGTGGCAGCCGGGCTACCGCGGCGGTTAATTCCTTGACGAAGGTTGCTAAGTACTCGTTGAAGGGGACTAAGTTAGGCAACGCAACGGTTGTTGTCGGTGGTCAGAGCTCTAAGATCAATGACACGAAGACGGTTGCCGGTGGGGACTTTGTCCGGACCGCAATCATCATGGTCGTTGGGATTGGCTTGGCACTGATTTACGTTACCCGGTCACTACTTCAACCAATCTACATCTTGGGGACCCTGGTGACGGCCTATCTGGCATCCCTCTCCGTTACGCACCTCTTGACCCGGCTCTTCTTAGGGCGGCCAATGCTTACCTGGAACACCCCGTTCTTTAGCTTTATTATGTTGATTGCCCTCGGGGTTGACTACAATATCTTCTTGGTTATGCGTTATCGGAATACGGATAACCACCGTTACCTGCCAACGGAACGGATTGTGATGGCGGCGTCCGCGATTGGGACGGTAGTTATTTCCGCTGCAATAATCCTGAGCGGAACCTTTGCGTCACTGATTCCGTCCGGGATCCCGACGTTGATTGAAGTTGCCATGACGGTTATTATTGGTCTGATTATCTTGGTAATCATTATCCCGTTAGTCGTACCAAGTACCATTCACCTGACCTACCCAATGCGGTCAGCAATGCGTGATAACCAGGCTAAGCGGCAAAGTGAAAAGTAGATACTCGCTTGGGCGGTGATCGGATCCCGTCAAGCGTCAAAAGGAGCCTCCAGTGTTCGGATTTACCGAACGCGGAGGCTCCTTTTTCAGTAATGTGCAAAATGGATTGCTATTGTGGTGTGTTAATAATTTCATGGTACTTGTAAGGAAGCCAGTGCCAAGCTCGATAAAGGCCGTAGCTGGCAAGCAAGGCTAACCCTGTGAGTGAAATAGCAAGTAGGACGCTAAACCACGTTGATTGTTGGAACTGCAAAATGACCGTATTGTGTCCCCGGCGCTGGTGGACGTAGGGGGCGCCAACCTGGGAACGTTGGTAGTGCTTGACCGGCTGGCCATTAACGGTCAACCGCGATTCATGGTAGGTGATGATTGGCAGACGGACCTTCTTGGCCTGCTGGGCGTTCCAGGAAAGCTGCAGTCGACCATGGGAAAGAACAGTGTGGCGGTAGCGCCGGGCAGGACGGATAATCTGGTCTTGGTAGGCATAGGAACGGACATAGGTCCGGTTGAGGTACTTCTTCGGGATTGGGAGGTAATCAGGGGCCCGCTTTTCAACCTTTAGCAATAATTGACCGGGGTAGTCAGTGTGGACCGACCGGCGGAGGCTCCGCGAATCGTTGGTTACCCATGCCAGGGCGGTTGAAGTGTTGAGAACTTCATCAGACTCATAAATGTCCGTTCGGCGAAAGACACTTGTGGTAGTGGGGATTACCACCTGGAAAAGGGTAAATAAGAGTAGACCGGTAACTAGTCGCAGTCGGAGCCGGTCATGGACAGGTGAGCCAACAAGCTGCTGGCAACTGATTGCAACCCCGGTTAACAGGAGGGGGTAGGCCACAACGGTTAAGCGGTTGGGAAACTGAAGCATGGTTTGAAGTGCCGGCATGGCCCGCTGCACAAGTGACCACGGAAACCAAGTGGAGCTAATCAGAAGGATGACCGCCCCCATGATGGTGACCACATTGTTAACCAGTGAACGCCGGAAAGTAAACAGGACATAGAATAATTGCAGGGCAAATAGGATCCAGCAAAAGTAAATGAGGTAGTCCCGGGTACTGCTAAATTGTGAAGGCTTGAGGGCGTTTTTGAGCATATCAAACGGTGCGGGTTGGGCAATGTGGTTGTGGAGGTTAAGCATCAATAAGGCCCCCCAGACGTTCCCCGTTAAAATGATGGTTCCTAGCACTGCCTTCGCGGTTTCAACTACCATCCGCCACCGTTGAGGGGTCTGGACTAAGCCAATAATAAAGAAGGGGACCAGGGCGAACGTGAAGAAGAGTGAACTAAGCAGGTGGATCTGGATGATAACCGTCATCAGGGTCATGAGGGGCAGCCAGTGGACCGGGGGGTCACGGTCAATAATCATGGTTAGGCCAACAATCAGCATATATGGTGCCAGGGCCGCGCCCCAGGCGTTCATGTTCTGGGCTAATTCCCAGCGGGGCAGCCAGCCGATGCAGATAAAAATGAGACTGACTAAGAGTGCGATCTGCCGGCTAACCCGCACCTTCATGGCCAGCTGGTACATCCCCACACCACCGATAAAGTACACCAGGAAACTGGAGATAACCTGGTAACGGAACCAGGTGCCGACAATGCCGAGTAGGATCCCGTTGAGGTAGGCAAATAGGGGGCCATAGACGGCGTTGATCACCCGTCCACTTTGCTGGAAAGAGTAGTTACTTTGAAAGTAGCTCCAGCTTCCTTGCTGGATTTGCTTGGCCGCATCATAAAAGCGGTTGAAGTGGAAAATAGAGTCCGTCCCTAAGATCACCCCGTGTGAAATGATCTGGGGGTACATGATGATGTAAGTCATTACCGCAATGGCGAGGTAGGGAAGCGCCCAGTTAATAATCTTTTTACTTGTTTCTTTCATTATTCCTCTCTCGTTTTACAAGTATTAATCCTATTATAAGACAACTTCTGCTAATTCGATGAGTAAATCAAAACGATTTACTTAGTTTAAGGGGGAAATTGCGGGCCCCGGGACGGCCAAGCTGTTGTACAATGGACGGTATAGCTAAGAGAGAAAGTAGATGAAAGAATGCTAACGATCTTCTTATCCGCCGTTTCTGGCGTCTTAATTATCCTGATCATGGTCGTGGTGGGCTTCGTGATGAACGAGCGCGGCTGGTTCAATGCCGAGTCACCACGGATTATTTCCCGGCTGGTTACCCAGGTCTCGCTACCTTGCTATATGGTGACAACCATCATGCGTGATTTTTCCGCCGACCAACTCAAGACCCTATTGCCCGACCTCCGTTACCCGGTAATTTCAATGATTATCTTGTTTACCCTCTCCTTTGCGGTTGCTCGGGCAATTGGTATCAAACGGTCCCATATTGGGCTCTTTTCATCAATGTTTTTTAACTCCAACACGGTCTTCATCGGTTTACCAATTAACCTGGCCCTCTTTGGTAACTTATCGATTCCCTATGTGCTGGTTTACTATATGGCGAATACGACCTTCTTTTGGACCCTTGGCGTTTGGCTGATTCAAAAAGATGGTTTACACGAAGCCAAGATTGACCCGCTGACGGCGCTAAAGAAGATTTTTTCACCACCACTGCTGGGCTTTATCCTCGGGGTAATCTTAGTCATCCTCCACATTAGGCTGCCTAAGTTTGTGATGAGCGACCTGTCTTACATCGGCGGGCTAACAATCCCATTGTCAATGACCTTTATCGGGATCGCGATCTCGAATGCCGGGCTATCCCGGATGCGCCTCTCCCGGGATGCCTGGGGAATTCTTTTAGGTCGCTTCCTCTTTGCCCCAGCGTTAATGGCCCTGTTAGTACTACCGAGCTCAATGTCCCCATTGATGAAGCAGGTCTTCATTTTGCAAGCGGCCATGCCGGTGATGACCAATGCGCCGGTGGTTTCTAAGCTCTACCATGCTGATGCTAACTATGCAGCAATCATGGTGACCGAAACGACCATCCTTAGCGTCGTTGTTATTCCAATCTTGATGGTGATTATTAAAACCTTCCTGTAGAAAATATTTGATAATTTCCCGGGAAATACGCTATCATTAAAAATGTTAAAAGGGAGCGCGAGAAGCATGGTAGATTTAGTAATCGTACGACACGGGCAGAGTCAGGCCAACCGGGATAACATTTTCACCGGGTGGACGGACGTTCCGTTGACCACTAAGGGAATTGAACAGGGGGTGGCCGTTGGGAAGGCCTTGCAGCAGACGGGCATTCAATTTAGTGATGCCAATACCTCCTACATGTCACGGGCTATTGTGACTACCAATATTATCCTTGAGGAGATTGACCAGCTCTACATACCAGTTCATAAGACCTGGCGACTCAATGAACGCCACTATGGCGCACTTTCGGGGCGCAACAAAGCGGTGGTACGTGAAGAGGTTGGTGGCGACCAGCTTCACCGCTGGCGGCGGGGGTATACAGAAGTGCCCCCCCGTTTAACGGTCCGCCAGCATGACCGGCGGTATGACTGCTTGGGGGTTAAGATGCCGCTAAGTGAAAGCTTGGCGATGACCCAACGGCGCCTTTTACCGTTCTGGGAAGACCAGGTGGCGACCCGCTTATTAGATGGTAAGAACCAGCTAATTGTTGCCCACGGTAGTTCATTACGGGCACTAATTAAGTACCTAGACGCGATTCCCGATGATGAAATTGACCAGGTGGAAGTGCCCAACGGTAAGCCAATTTGGTACCGGTTTGATGAGCACCTGCAGGTCGTCAAGAAAACGTTTATAACAATGGATGGTGAATAGAATGTCAATTCATGAGATTGCAAACAACCCTGAACTAAAAGGCCAGGTTCGGCTAATCGATAACGTGACCTATGCCGCGATTGATGGTCGGCCCCTGAAGATGGCACTACTCGAACCATGGACACAGCGGTACCCACTGAAGTACCACCCAGCACCGCGGCCACTCATCGTCTTTGTGCAGGGGAGTTCCTGGCGAGTTGGTAAGATGGGCGAGGAAATTCCCCAGCTGGTTCAATTTGTTAAGTCTGGCTACGTGGTGGCTACCGTTCAGCACCGCAATACTCTTGACGGTTACCAATTCCCCGCTTTCTTAGAAGACGTTAAGACGGCAATCCGTTACTTGCGTCGGCGGGCACTTAAGTTTGCCATTGATCCCGACCGGGTCGCCATCTGGGGGACTTCTTCTGGGGCTAACGCGGCAATGTTGGTCGCACTGACCGGCGATGATCCGCGGTATGCGGGTCATCTTTACCGGACCGAGTCCGACCGGGTTAACGCCGTGGTGAGTTGCTTTGCGCCAATGGACATCAAGGACACCTTTGACTATACTGCGGCGGTTCCCGGTAGCGAGCTCTTAAAGTTCTGCCTGTTGGGGATGGACAAGAAAAAGTGGCCGGAAATCGAGGCCGCAATGAGTCCACTTGACCAGGTCAAACCGGGTCAGGATTATCCGCCATTTTTGCTAATGCATGGCGATGCCGATAAGGTAGTCCCTTACCACCAGATGGAAGACATGTACAATCAACTGTCCGCTAACGGGTATGATGTTGAGGCCTACCGGGTCAAGGGGGCCAATCACGAGCGTGACTTCTGGAGCGCCCGCGTTTACCAGATTGTTCAGGACTTCTTGGACCAAAAACTTAAGTAATCATTGCAAAAGCAACGGAACCTACATGGTGTCAAACGGTAACACCATGTAGGTTCCTTTATTTTTGCCGAGCAAAAAATGTCTTCCATAAATAGTACAGGCCAATAACTAGAAAGAGGCCATCGATTGCAATACCGACTGGGTTGCGGGCATCCACATCATTGATGAGGTCGTAACCCCCAAACCAGAGCGCAAACAAGAGACCAAAATAAAAGTCAAATTGCTTATAAAAGAAACGGTTAATTTTCATGATTGTTCCTCCGTATATTGTAAGATGTCACCGGGTTGGCAATCCAGGACCTGGCAGAGCTTTTCCAGGGTGGCAAAGCGGATCCCACGGGCCTTGCCAGTCTTAAGGATTGATAGGTTGGCCGGTGTGATACCGATTTGCTTGGCGAGTTCCTTAGAAGTAATTCCCCGTTGGTCCATCACAATTCCTAAGGTTACCTTAATCACAGTGTCACCACCCAAATAATACTGTCCGCGTCATTTTGCAAAGCAACTCCCCGCTTGAAAATCAGATAAATGATTAACAAGATGATGATTAGAGTGACGCTGTTACTAAAGTCATCCCCGGTCATTACCAGGAAACTAGCGCGGGGCTTAACATGGATAAGGCTTAACCAGATAGTTGTGGCCCCGCCAATAACGGTATTAGTGACCGTTGTCCACAGGATTTTTTGAAGGGCCTGGCAGTTGGCGACGACGAAATACTTTGCCTGATTAAGGTTATCCAACAGCCGGTGTGTGGCCACTAAGCAGATAAAGGAAAGGGACATTAGCGCAATGACAACTAGTCCTTGAATGACCAGACTACCGGTGAGGGGGCCCCAAGGATTGACCGCGGTGAAATTAAGCAGCAAATTCCACCGGTAACAACGGCAAAGGTTATAAAAAAGGTACTGACGATCCCCACGTCAATCAGGAACTGGACCAGCCCCAAGGTTAGTTTGATTAATTTATCCTTCATTTCAACCACTCCTCTAGTGATTTTTTATTGCAGAATTATTGTATAACGATAATTTTGACTAATAAAAAAGAGCCGGCATTGCCGACTCTAAAATCAGGCTATTCAGTTAGGCCAAGGTTCCCATTGGATCCCACGGCTTAAGAACGATTGGCTCTTGGGCTTGTTCCTTCAAAAGCTTGTCTGACAGGTACTTCTTGTTAATAACAATTTGGAAGCAATATTGATCCATCCAATCGTCGCTCATCACGAAGTAGCCCTTGTGGCCAACCTTGTTCCCCCACGAGTTTTCTACCTTCCACTTCGTTGGTTGGTCATCAACCAGGTCGACCCCGGTTAAGACCATGGCGTGGTCCATCATACTTTGACCATAGTCGAGCATTTCTGCCTTAGACATCTTCAGGTCTACATCAAATAGCTGGCTGTACTGGTAGGTGTTAAGGGCCATAATCCCCAGCTTAGTTTCTGAGTACTTAACAACGTCAGAGCCGAACCAAACACTCTCGCCACCCTTAAGTTGGTCGATGGCGAGTTGCTTAAATTCGTCCATTGGGAGGTTGAGGTGCTTGATTTGCCGCCCACCAACAACATTACCAAGCATATCGATGGTGTAGGTCTTATGGTATTCTTTGTCAGCCGTTGGTGCTTGGATAATTGATACGTAATCATCCAGGTTCCAACCAACATACTTCTTGAAGAATTCTTGGGGGGTCAAGTTGGCATCGCGGTGGTATTCGTTGTCCTTCTTAGTCCGGTACTCGAAGTCAAAGTGGGTGACCGGTTCACCAAAGGCGTAGGCGAGGATTCGGTAAACTTCATTGAGCATCTTCTGCCGAGCAGTGGTTAGTTCGTTGTCGCTCGCCTGGTCTTCATTGACCATCTTCCGTAAAATGACGGCGTCGTGGCGGAGCTTGTTGTTTAATACATCATTGATGCCCCGGGAATTGCTGGAATTAAACGATTCTGGCATGGCAGACTTCGGCATTACCCCGTACTTGGCGATTAGCGCACACAGCATGTCCCACTGACCACCATCGCTTTGGGGTGCCGCCATTAGCCATGCGACCTTCCGGCTATCAGTAGCCTTGTTGGCCGTCTTGATGACGTTCTCATAGAAGTAGTTGGCCTTTTCAAACTTGTCCCAGAAAAATTGGTAGGACTGGGATAGCTCAAAGTTGTCGGGCAGGTTAAACTTAGCCTGCATGTCATGGCGCATCGTGTTAAGGGCGGCAAACATCCAGCAGCGACCAGACTGTTTTTGGTCCGCAACGTTCCCCGTCTTAAGGTCGATTGAGAAGTGGGGAGTGTCGTCAGCGATAGAGTGCCAGTCAAAACTGGCGTTCCGGACCCCGTTTTTAGTAACGGTACGTTCTAAGACCTTGCTATCGCGGCGACTGTCATAATCAGCGCGATAGTTAGCAATATCATCGTTTGAAATTGAAAAGCTCATTGAAGAATCCTCCTTAAAGTGATTACAAACCATTATAGACCAAAAGCGCCACCACCAGCAATTTCATTGGTCTGAGTATTGGGCAACTTGTTTTAACCAGGCGAGCTGGCCCATGGTTCGTGATATTGCCCGGGTCAAGATTAGGTAGTGGCCATAGTGCCCCTTGACCGCTTGTTCATCCGGGAAAAGCGTCTGTTGTCGCTGCCGGAGGTGGGTAAGTTCGCTGCGCAAGAGGCTGGTTTGCTTAGCAATTAATTGTTCAATCCGGGGGTCATGAGGATCATTGATGAAAAAAAGCTTTAGCGAAAAAAGGTCTTGGCGAATCGGTAGCTCATCAACGGTTTGACCGAGCCACTTATCCAGGACTGCCTGTCCGGCTGGGGTGACGGTGTAATACCGTTCCTTAGCATTATTACGATTGGTGGCGCTTGTGAGCCACCGGTCATCAACCATCCGCCGTAGTTCCGGGTAGATTTGACTATGGGCGGCCTTCCAGAAGTCACCAATTTCGGTACTAAAGGCGGCGGTAACTTCACGACCGGTGATGTGGGGATGGTTACTGACAATTCCGAGAATAATAAAGGGCAAAATTCGACGCTTAGGCATGTTCAACCTCCAACTTGATTGTTACCCCCTATTATAGTTGATTACTTCTTGATTCGCCGGTAGTTTTCGTCGAAGTACTTGCCGTTTCTAATGTCATCGGTCATGTTGGCGTATGGTGCTTCAGCGATTACCTCTTCATTATCTTGCCCCGCGTTACCAATATATGTAATGTGGGCAAACTCTGGCACGACTAGTTTCGGGTAGGTGGCATACTTTTCCCGGGCCGCGTGCATCCGGCCAATGTGCTCATTTTGAAAGGTGACCGTGATCTCGGGATGTTGTTTAACCCAAGCTGGAAAGAAAATGGTCCCGTTGAGCTTCTTTTCGTTGGGGACAAAGTTGAGTGCCACGTCGGTTCCCGTGGGCTCCGTCCAGGCGACCTTGTAAATACCTGGGGTCAGCATGACGATGTTGGCTTCTTGGTCCTTAACCCAACGACCGGCAACCATTCCACCGTGGATCCGATAGTCAACGGTGTGGTTGTTTTTGGCGTACCATTCATATTCCCAGCCATTATCATAGGTATAGATAAAGTGGGTTCCTAAAAAGTTATCTAAAGTCTTAAATTGTTTAGTAGTCAATTTGATTATTCCTTTCGTCTGTTTCACCATTTTATGTCGTTAACGACATAAAAACCAAGAAGGAATTAATCAGTTAGGCTTTTGGCGGGGAGCTTTAAAAAACTGAAGCGACCGCCAGTATTCGGATCTTCCGAACGTTGGCGGTCGCTTTAGGGGTGGCACGATTATATCTTGATATTAACGAGCGTGTAAAATCTTAGGGCCATTTTGGGTGCCGACGATCACGTCGTTAACCCGGTTCAAGAACAAGCCGGTCTCGACCACACCAACCATGTGGATCAGTTCGTCTGCCAGCTTTTCGGGGTGGTCAATCTCACCGAGGTGGAGGTCAATGATGTAGTTCTTTTCGTCAGTAAGGAACTTTTGGTCACCATCCATCCGCCAACTTGGTTTGTAGCCCTTCCTTTCGAAACGGTTAAATACTAACTGGGCACCAAACGGTACCACTTCAACTGGCAACGGGAATTTGCCTAACTTGTGGACTAACTTGCTTTCGTCGACAATCCAGATTATCTGGTTAGAGGCGTTAGCAACGATCTTTTCCCATAAGAGGGCGCCACCGCCACCCTTAATTCCTTGAAAGTCGTCGCTTACTTCATCGGCCCCGTCAATGCACAGGTCAATGTGGTCGATGTCATCGATGTCTTTAATGGTAATACCGAGGTCTTGGGCCTGTTTGGCCGTCCGCCGGGAAGTGGTTACCCCGGTGATATTAGTTAACTTACCTGCTTGGACTTGTTTACCCAGTTCATCAACCATGTAGCGGACCGTCGAGCCGGTACCTAAACCAACGGTCATCCCTGACTTAATGTATTTAACCGATTCTTGGCCGGTTTGAGCCTTTAATTCGTCTTGATTCACTGTTATCTTCCTCCTACTTCATCCGATCTTGGGGTGAAAGCAATTTTTGATATTCTGGATGCCGGCGAAATTCGGCCTTAGCAAAGGGACACATTAGCTTAACCGTAAGGTCGTGTTCGTCAGCATATTCCACAAAGTGTTTGACCAATTCGTTGGCAATCCCTTGGCCACGGAAGTCGGGATGGATAAAGACCCGCTCAACAACGACCCGGTGGTCAGCAACCGCGGGAAAGCTCAGTTCACCAATTAAGGGGTGAAACTGGTCCTTGGCAATCAGCTTATTTCCTTCAACAACAAATTCCATAAATTTCACATCCATTCAAGGTTAATTTTCAATAAAGTCAGGGCAAAAGTCAAGCTAACCAATACCAATAGAATTTAAACTATCTTATAATACTAAGATAGCAAATTAAAAGTGCCGGGAGTGAAGAATTGTGAAACGTGGATTTGAAATTGTATCGACTAAGCAGGAGCAGGGATTGCAACTACCGCAACGGCAGACGGCCCAGGCCGCTGGCTATGACTTTGCGGCAGCGGAAGACTTTACTTTGCCATCAATTTGGAAGGGTAATTTCTTGAAGGTGCTTTGGAAGCTTCATGAGCAACAAAAGCTGACGGCAACCGACTTTCAAGATGCGGATGCGTGTTTGAAGCCGTACTTAGTACCAACGGGAATCAAGGCCTACATGCAAGAGGGTGAATTTTTGCTACTTGCTAACCGGTCCAGTGGCCCTTTGAAGCGCCGGTTAATCTTGCCGAACGGAATTGGGATCGTCGACGCAGACTATTACAACAATGAAGGCAACGAAGGCGAGATCTTTTTCCAATTAGTTAACTACGGCCTTCGTGACTACCACATCAAGAAGGGGGAACGGATCGGTCAGGGGATCTTTATGCCCTACCTACTGGCTGATGGTGAGCAAACACCATTGGCACAGCGAACGGGTGGTTTTGGTTCAACGCAAAAGTAAGGAGCAGGTTTTATTATGGCAAAGGTTAGAACGCAATATGTTTGTCAAAATTGTGGCTATAATTCACCACGTTACCTTGGCCGGTGCCCCAACTGTGGTGAATGGAATACCTTGGTAGAGGAGCAGGTCCAATCAACGACGGGGACGACCAAGCGGGCCACGACCACTTTAACTGGTCTGGTTGCCAAACCGCAAAAGATTAGCGAAATTAACAGTAAGGCGACACCACGGGTCAAGACCCGGTTGAACGAACTCAACCGGGTACTTGGCGGCGGGATTGTTCCGGGTTCGTTAATCCTAATCGGGGGTGACCCGGGAATTGGGAAGTCAACCCTGCTGTTACAAGTTTCTGGCCAGTTAAGCGATGACCACCACCGGGTTTTATATGTTTCCGGTGAAGAGAGTGGTACCCAGATTAAGATGCGGGCGGAACGGCTCGGGGTTGCGGGGGACGAATTCTATGTCTACCCAGAGACCAACATGGACAGTATTAAAGATACCATCCGTACCGTGAAGCCAGAGTACGTCGTAATTGATTCCGTACAAACCATGCAGGCAACCGACGTTAGCTCGGCCATTGGAAGTGTTTCCCAGATTAGGGAGGTTACTGCCCAACTGATGCAGATCGCCAAGAGTAATAACATTACGATCTTCGTAGTTGGCCACGTGACTAAGGGGGGCGCCCTAGCTGGGCCGAAGATCCTCGAGCATATGGTTGACACGGTTCTTTACTTTGAAGGGGACCTCCACCATACTTACCGGATTTTGCGATCGGTTAAAAACCGTTTTGGCTCTACTAATGAGCTAGGGATTTTTGAAATGCGCACCAATGGTTTGAGCGAGGTTAAAAACCCGTCGGAAATCTTCTTAGAAGAACGATTAAAGGATGCTACGGGATCTTCAGTCGTAGTTTCACTCGAGGGGACTCGGCCAATTCTGGTGGAAATTCAGGCCCTTGTGACCCCAACGGTTTACGGGAACGCCCAGCGAACTGCTACCGGTTTGAGCCGAAACAGAGTATCATTAATTATGGCGGTACTAGAAAAACGGGCCAACCTAATGCTGCAAAACCAGGATGCCTACCTTAAGGCGGCTGGTGGGGTGAAACTCGATGAGCCAGCAATTGACCTTGCCATTGCCGTCAGTATTGCGTCAAGCTACCGTGACAAGGGAACCCGGGCGGCCGATGCTTTTGTCGGTGAGGTGGGGTTAACTGGTGAGATCCGGCGGGTTAACCGGATTGAACAGCGGGTTGCCGAGGCACAGAAACTGGGCTTTAAACGAATTTTTATTCCCAGAAATAACCTGAAGGGCTGGACCCCCCCAACCGGGATTGAAGTCGTTGGGGTGGCAACCCTGCGGGAAGCATTACGGTTAGCCCTTAATTAAGGAGGGGTGTACTTTAATATGTTAAAACGAATTATTCGATTAATTTATGTATTGTTAGGGGCAGCGGTTGGCTTTTACTACTTGCCATTGCTCTGGGATATTTTAAACTGGCGGATTAACATTGCCGTGTTGGTATTTATGGATGTGGCCATCGGTGCAATTATTTTTTGGTTATTATCATTGGCCCTCGTCAAACCAACCGTGAAGGTGATTCATCAGGTGGAACACGACCTAACGAGTAAGAGCCCAATCTATATTTTCTTCGGGGCCTTGCTGACCATTTTGGGCCTGGTTTTAGCGGTATTAATCTCTATTCCGCTGTGGCGGACCCACATTCCTGTCATTAACAATGTCCTCCCCATTTTATTGATGGTCGTCTTTAGTTACTACGGCTTTCAAATTGGGACTTCGCGGTTAGACGAGTGGAAGAGCCTGGCCCTCGCCCGGCGCAACAAGGAGAACGGTGACAAGGGAAGTGTCATTAAGCGTCAAGATGATAACTACCACCACTACAAGATCTTGGATACGAACATCTTGATTGATGGACGGATCTACGACCTGGTTAAAACCGGCTTCTTAGAAGGGACATTACTGGTACCCAATTTTGTCCTCTACGAACTACAATACATTGCTGATTCAGGTGAGAGTATTAAGCGGGTCCGGGGCCGGCGGGGCCTGGATATCTTGAACAAACTGCGCAAAGAAAAGATCGTCCCAATCGAAATGTATGATGGGGACTTTGAAGATATTCCGGAAGTGGACAGTAAGCTTATTGCCCTGGCGAAGAAGGTTGATGGGGTAATTGTCACTAATGATTACAACCTTAACAAGGTGATCCAGTTTCAAAACGTTGATGTTTTAAATATTAATAACCTGGCTAAATCACTGCGGCCCCGGGTAATTCCCGGTGAAACGCTAAAGGTGGTCGTGGTTAAAAAGGGAACCGAACGACAGCAGGGGGTCGCCTACCTTGATGACGGTACGATGGTGGTCGTTGAAGACGGCCGCTACTTTATGAATGACCCGATTGAAGTCGAAGTTACCAGTGCCCTGCAAACCGATGCGGGGCGGATGATCTTTGCCCGGCCGCTGCACTCCCAGCGGGGGATCAATAGCCAAAACCCGGCTAAGGAGGCCCCAACTAAGGCCAAGTCGAAGCAAGATAAGGGAAAGAAGTAGCGGTTCTATACCCTTTTGCACCTCATGCGGGGAGGATTGTCGATAAAAAACTATTAGCAATCAACCACGAACTCATTGTCCGTAGTTACATTATTTTTCCTACCTTACTCTTCGCTTTTGTGGTCGCTATCCCCGGACGGGTGATCACCTTCGCCTGGCCGTTTATCTTTGTCTATACCGTCGAACGGGTGATAGCGTTCGTTCTTGATGGTCGGCGAAACTTATGCTCGTGGTCAGGGGTGACCACAGCTACTGCCTTTGCGGGGGGGGGGCTTATTAGCCTGTATCGGCCAGTATTGGCGGCTAAAATGGGTACTGAGCGTTGGGGTTACCTAGGTGATCCGAACCAGGAGTTAACGGGGATTAACCTTAGACGGGTTAACCAAATTGCGGGCTGGTCAGTCCTAGCCGGCCTAGGAATTTTAGGTGCTTTGCTGGCTAAATTCTCGCTTTTCAGTGTCTTTGTCTTTTACGCCCTAATATTGGGCTTAGAAGTGGGCTATGCCTTTGGAGTTGTTAGGCGCGACTACTAGCCGTTGAACTTGCACCTATCCTTTGATTGGCAAACGGGGATTCCGGCACTGACGGTATTGACAATGGTCTTTATCATCAGTGCGTTTAAGAAAACGGGCCGTATCTCTGATGTCAGTTGGGCCTTAATTATCCTGGCG
Organism: Candidatus Limosilactobacillus intestinipullorum; assembly: GCA_019117185.1. Taxonomy (GTDB): domain Bacteria; phylum Bacillota; class Bacilli; order Lactobacillales; family Lactobacillaceae; genus Limosilactobacillus; species Limosilactobacillus intestinipullorum. The sequence goes on from DXAF01000047.1 coordinate 16,055, forward strand.
GTAACCGGGCTGGGAATTGAAACGAAGGATGTAATCAGCCAACCGTTTAAGTCTTTCCGAATCTGGCTAGGGGCAGTTAAGAACTACTTAATTGTCTATACCCTACTGCTTGGTGGCAAGGTCGTGGGGGCACTTGCACCAAAATTAGCGACTGTTCCCCTCACTAAGCGCTACGCCGGGGCACTCGGCGTTCTCTTGGTCGGCTTGTTCTTAACATGTACAGATTGGACCTACCTGTGGGGGAACTGGTGTTAGTGTCGCCTGCGTAATCCTCATGGGCAAGTGGGCAGCTCACCTGGCCCCCAATAAGATGGCTAACGAGAAACTAGCGGTGTTTGGCTTCTTGTGTAACCAGATTGTTTTGTTCGGGGTGCTTGAGATTATCTCCGCCTTTAATTTTGATAACAAAATTGCCTTACTGATTCCCTACCTTGACCACCGGCAGGAAATGCAGGATAGTCGGGGGATGCTGTATTTGCGGGTCATGATGATCGTCTTTTTTATTGTTTCTGGCATTGTGGTGGTCTGGCTGGACCGTAAGCGACTCTTCTCGTCTGTTAATAAATGAGCGGCAAAAAAGTGAGGGAACAAGGTCGAACTAGTCTATTAGTTTGATCTTGTTCCCTCACTTTTAATATCGGGTAATAAAAAAGAGATAGCTTGGGAGGTGCTATCTCATTAGGGAGTATTACGATAATCTTGGGGGAGACTTCGTAAATTATTCATTTTTCGGTTACTATTGGGAGGAGTAATTGAAAAATAATAGGTTTCATTGATGTAGTAAAGATCAGCTCTTTGCTACGGTTATTATAGTAACAATAGAATGTGAAGAAATTATGACCAAAAGTTCAAAGATTTATAAACCAGCTTAAATTACCAAAGCTACCCGTCGGGACTATGATCGACGGGTGAATGTGGTAAAATTATTGGGAAACCGAGAAAATTATAACGATGGGAGTAGATTAAAGTGCTGACAATTTACAATACTTTAACGCGACAAAAAGAAGAGTTTAAACCGTTACATCCGGGTGTTGTTAACATGTACGTCTGTGGTCCCACCGTTTACAACTATATTCATATTGGCAACGCGCGCAGTGCCATTGCCTTTGATACGGTCCGGCGCTACCTAGAATTTAAGGGTTACCGGGTTAACTACGTCTCCAACTTTACTGACGTTGATGACAAGATGATTAAGGAAGCCCACGCGGAAGGTATAACGGTCCCACAACTGGCGGATAAGTTTATCAAGGCCTTTATGGCAGATACGACGGCCGTTAACATTGAACCGGCGACTAAGCACCCCCGGGCAACGGAAAATATCCCGGAAATCATTGCCTTCATTCAAAAGTTAATTGATAATGGCTATGCTTACGAAAGTGCCGGTGATGTCTACTACCGGGCACGGAAGTTTAGCCACTATGGCCAGCTCTCTGGTCAATCACTCGACGACTTAGAGGTGGGGGCCAGTGAACACGTTAGCGCCGATGAGATCGGTAAAAAAGAGGACCCCATGGACTTCGCCCTCTGGAAGACGGCGAAGCCCGGTGAAATTAACTGGGATTCCCCTTGGGGAAAGGGTCGGCCCGGCTGGCACATTGAATGTTCGGTGATGTCTACTAAGTACCTGGGGGACACCATTGACATCCACGCTGGTGGTCAAGACCTTGAATTTCCCCACCACGAAAATGAAATCGCACAGAGTGAGGCGGCAACTGGTCAACCGTTTGTCCGCTACTGGATGCACAATGGCTTTGTGACGATTGGTAAGGACAACGAAAAGATGAGTAAGTCCTTACATAACTTTGTGACCGTCCATGACATCATTAAGACGGTCGATCCCCAGGTTCTCCGGTTCTTTATGGCGACGACACAGTACCGGCGGCCGATTCAATACAGTGCGGCTAACTTGACGGATGCCAAGAATAATCTGGCGCACATTCAAACGGCCTATGATAACCTTACTTACCGGCAATGTGATGCCCAAGCTGGTAGTGATGAGGCCGTTAGTGACCAACTAACTGGCTTTACCGACCGGTTCACCACGGCAATGGATGATGATATTAACGTTCAAAATGGGATCGCCGTAGTTTACGAACTGGTCAAGGCTGCCAACACCTATGCCCAGCAGCCGGTAGTTAGGGCTGCGGCCTTGCAAGCTTACAAGGATAAGTTAGCCCAGTTGGTTAGCATCTTTGGAATTAAACTGGTGGCCCATAATGACGAAATTGATGATGACCAGATTAAATCCTTGATTGAGGAACGGAACCAGGCACGCAAGAATAAGGACTTTGCCCGCAGCGACCAGATCCGTGACGACTTAAAGAAGCAGGGAATTATTTTGGAGGATACCCCTCAAGGGACACGCTATAAGAAGGAGTAGTTAATAAGAAGATGGAACAAGCAGATTACCGCCAACTAAATGGCATTGCCCTGGCCTACCTTGGGGATGCCGTTTACGAAGTCTTTATTCGCCAGCACTTGTTAAGTAAGGGGTTAAGTAAGCCGACTAAGCTCCAGCATATTGCAACCCACTACGTTTCTGCCAAAGCACAGGCCGCCTTGATTGATTTAATGAAGGCGGATGAACTTTTAACTGATGAGGAATGGGCCTACTTTAAGCGGGGGCGCAATGCCAACAGCCACACCCATGCCAAGCACACCGCCGTGTTAACCTACCGGATTTCGACCGGCTTTGAGGCGTTGATGGGCTACCTGCAGCTATCGGGGCAGCAAGACCGGCTAGCAGAACTAGCCCAATGGTGTATCCAACAGGTTGAAGAGGGGAGAACAAAGCATGAAGACTGAGAACACTGACTTTATTATTGGCCGCCATCCCGCGGTAATGGCATTAAAGGCGGACCAGGAGATTAATAAAGTCTTTATCCAGGCTGGATTAAAGGCGGACGCAATCGCCGAAATCATTAAGCTTGCTAAGGAAAAGCGTCTGGTAATTTCAACGGTTCCGAAAACCAAGCTTGACCAGCTGACGGATCATCAGAACCACCAGGGGGTGGCCCTGGCGGTGGCGGCGTACCACTATGCTGACATTGATGACCTGTTTGCTAATGCCGAACGCAGGGGTGAGGACCCCTTCTTTTTGATCCTTGATGAGTTAGAAGACCCCCATAACCTCGGTTCCATTATTCGGACGGCCGATGCCGCCGGGGTTCACGGCATTATCATTCCCCGCCGGCGGGCAGTTGGCCTAACTTCAGTGGTTGCCAAGACGTCAACTGGGGCGCTTGAACACGTCCCGGTGGCCCGGGTGACCAACTTAGTTCAAACTGCTAAGGAACTTAAGGAGCGGAGAGTTTGGCTTTTTGGTACCGACATGGAGGGGAAAGACTACCGTCAGTGGGATGCCCATGGAGCGGTCGCGCTAGTGATCGGTAACGAGGGTAAGGGAATTTCGGCCCTGTTAAAGAAGAACTGTGATGAAATGCTAACCATTCCAATGGTGGGGCATGTGCAAAGCCTCAACGCGAGCGTGGCGGCAGGCTTGCTAATTTACCAGGGCTTTAATTCCCGGCACCCCCTGGCTTAGGATAAATAATTGAACATTAAATAAGACGGCTTCAAACGTTTAAAACATCGACTAAACGTTTGAAGCCGTTTACGTGTCAGCCGGACCCCGAGTATTTATTTATCACCCATTTAATTTTTGATAGCGCTTTCAATTGTTGTGGATTAAATAATACCCATTTAGGACTGTGCTGGTATTACTTGGGAGATTAGCGTTCGATCGGATGTTTTATAGATGGTAAGACGATATTGTTGTCCCCAATTCAGTTTGGTAAATTATCAACAGACACGTGGATTTTGCAAAATATCTGCGCCGGACTATGGGGAAGGCAAATACCATGATCTTGGTAACTGGCATCAGCTGGTTGAAAATCGTGACGAGTCAATTGTACTTAATTTTAGGGAGTTTTACTAATGCGTTTGGATCATGAAAAGGGGAATGACAAGGAGAAGACCCTACAAGTCGAACGGCAGGGGGTAGATGAGCAAGAATTTGTGGAATTATTCCGTCGCTACTACCCACTAGTAAGAAAACTTTGGCAACAATTCTTTGTGCCGGAACTTGAGTTGGCGGACTGGGAACAGGAGTCCCGGATGGTAATGATTAAAGTAATGCGGTCGTATCGGGGAACGACGACGGGGCAGTTCAGTGGCTTCTTGAAGCAGAGCTTGATTAACCGAATCTTAGACCTCTACCGCGCTCGCCAAGCGAATAAGCGGATTCCAGCAGGGCTAGTGGCACCGATGACGGATGATTATAACGAAACCCTGTGTGATTACCGCAGCTGCCGGCCTGAGGAGGTTACCTTTTGCCAGTACAGCGTACAGGAATTGCTTGAAGAATGCTCATCCTTTGAACGGGAAGTCCTTATTTGCGTTCACCAGGGTTATTCTACAACCGAGGCGGCTAGCCAATTAGGGTGCAGTAAGCGTAAGGTGCAGAGTGCTTTGAGCCGGGCCCGTACCAAGTTGTTGCACATCCTTGCCCAGTAAACTTAGCCACCTGCTTGCTTTCCGGTAGTCATTCGTGATAACCTTATGACTGTGTGGAGGTGTTAGTATGTCCCAGAAAAAAGTTGCCTTGGAATGTACCAAGTGCGGTGCCCGTAACTATACGATCACTGCCAACCCTCAACGGCAAGAACGTCTAGAATTACGCAAATTTTGTAAACATTGCGGGGAATATACACTTCACCGCGAGAGTAAATAGGTGGAGGCAAGTATGCACTTAATTCGGTTTATTAAAAGTGTTAACCATGAAATGAAGCTGGTCGTTTGGCCAACGGCACGGGAGAACCGGCGGGATACGACAATTGTTATTTCCTTAACGCTCTTTTTCGTACTGTTCTTTGCCCTCTTTGACTGGTTAATTCAACTATTGATGAAGCTATTTGTTTAACAATTAGTGGTAAAACAAGTAGTGGTCTGTTATACTAACGGTGATGAAACTTCGTGGACTAACGGAGTTTTTTTATTTTGGCAAAATTAAAAAGGAGGATTCATCGTGGAATCACATGAAAAACGCTGGTATGTACTGCATACTTACGCTGGTTACGAAAATCGGGTGAAGAGTAACTTGGAATCACGAGCCCAATCAATGGGGATGCAAGACTACATCTTCCGGGTCGTTGTTGCGGAAGAAACCGTTCGTGAAGTCAAGGACGGCAAGGCAAAGGAAGTTGTTGAAAATACTTTTCCAGGTTACGTTTTAGTCGAGATGATTATGACTGACCAAGCCTGGTACATCGCCCGTAACACGCCGGGCGTTACCGGTTTTCTGGGTTCCCACGGTGGTGGTTCCAAGCCGACGCCACTGCTTCCCGAGGAAGTCGAGCGGATTATGAAGCGGATGGGTGCCGACATCACGGTTAGTGATATTGACGTTAAGGAAGGCGATACCGTTAAGGTAATTGCGGGACCATTCGCTGACTTGACTGGTAAGGTCACCGAAGTTGACCACGAAAAGCAAAAGTTAAAGGTTAACGTGGAAATGTTTGGTCGGGAAACGTCAGCTGAACTCGGCTTTGACCAAATCGACACGGTTGAATAATTGATGATTGAATACCGTGGATATTTGTGGTATTTTATTAAGGTATGCTATTGACATACTGTGGGAGAGGTAAATTTTCTGCCTCATCATGACCACAACACGGACTAAGGAGGTTTTGTCTCGTGGCAAAGAAAGTAGCTAACGTTGTCAAGTTGCAAATTCCTGCCGGTGCAGCAACACCAGC
>DXAF01000048.1 GCA_019117185.1 Candidatus Limosilactobacillus intestinipullorum
GATGAATTGATTCAGATTAACTGGTATCTGAATTCACGGCCTCTCAAATGTTTGAACTGGCGAACTCCAATTGAGATCTTCTTGCTTAATCTGCGTCATTAAATTTGTTCAAGTTATTTATTGCAATCTGCCCAATAAAATATTTTCAACGGCTTATTGCTCAATAATTAATTCACATAGCTTATAATGAAGTTATCGATATCTTTACCTCTAGGGGGCAACCATAATTATGAAAACGTCTGGCCACCAATTAATGATGTGGTGGGAAAAGTATTCTAAGTATCTTAAATTAATCTTCATTACCTCGGTTTTAATTTTTGTCGTCCACGCACTCGGCAGCTTCTTTAAGACCGTTCATTGGCACCAAGTCGGTACGGGGCTCGCCAGCCTTTCGTGGGAGAGTATCCTCTTGCTGTTAGTCACTGGTTGCATCGCCGTCATCCCAATGCTCGGCTATGACTTTGCGATTACCCGCTTTCTCCCCGGAAAGTTCAAGCGCTCCTACATCATCCGCTGTGGGTGGATTACCAACACTTTAACCAACATTGCCGGCTTCGGTGGTCTCTTGGGGGCCACTTTGCGGGCCTACTTTTACCGTGAAAACGCCACTAAAAAGGACATTCTCTTTGCCATTTCTAAGATTGCGGTCTTCTTGCTCTCCGGTTTGTCAATTCTCTGTTGGATTGCCCTGGTAATTATGTTTGGCTTCCATGATGGCGGTCACCTCAACCATTATGCCATCTGGCTGATTGGTGGGGGACTCTATTTCCCCGTCGTCTTCTACTTTACCCTGGTTAACAATAATAAACTCTTCCAGGACGTCACCCCGAAATTAGAAGCCTTTATCGTTACTAGTTCAACTTTTGAGTGGCTTTTTGTCGCCCTCTTCTTCCTGCTAGTCGGCTGGTGCCTGGGTATCCGGCAAAACCTCATCAATGTTTTGCCACTCTACGCTGTCGCCCAAGTCCTCGGGGTCCTCTCAATGATCCCCGGTGCGCTCGGTTCCTTTGACGTCATGATGATCTTCGAATTATCACTGCTCGGCGTCCCCCGGACCACAATCGTAATCTGGCTATTATTATTCCGGATTTTCTACTACATCGTTCCCCTGGTCCTCGCCGGTCTGATGTTCATTCACAACTTAGGGCACCAGGTTAACGTATTTTTCGACGGTTTGCCACTACTCCTGGTGCGTAAACTCGCCTACTATTTAATTACCGCCTTCATGTACATTTCTGGTATCTTGATGCTACTAACGGCCTCCATCCCAGACATCACGGCGGAAAATAAGATTGTCCAGCACCTCTACCCTTACACCTTCTTCTTCATCCATCAGATGTCAACCATCCTCTTTGCGATCGCCATGCTGGCCTGCGCGCGGGGGCTCCAGGCAAAGGTTAAGCGGGCATACTGGCCGACGCTAATCCTTCTGGTGGTTGGAATCGCCAACACCATTTGGAATCTTGGCACGATTAGCCTGACCATCTACTTGGTAATCGTCCTCTTGCTAGTCCTAATGTCGCGCCATGTCCTGTACCGGGTCAAGCTCCAGTACTCAATCGGTAAGTTCGCTATTGATAGCGTGATCTTTGCGGGTGGGTTCATCCTCTACGTAATTGTCGGGGTAATCAATGCCCCCCAGTACGCCAGCAAGCACCACGTACCAGCCTTCCTCTTTTTCCCCGGTGAGCGCATCTGGCTCTCCGGTTTACTAGGCCTCGGATTAGGCTTTCTCTTGGTAGTCGCCATCCTGTGGTACTTCATGGCCGGACACGACCCGTTTAGTCAGGCATCCCAATTTAACGCTGACCGGGTTCGGCAGGTAATTAACCAGTTTGGGGGTAACGAAACGAGCCACCTCGCTTTCCTCCGCGATAAGAGCCTCTACTTCTACCAGCAAGATGGCACCGACCAGCTCTTCTTCATGTACCGTAAAAAGTATGACCGGCTGGTCGTCATGGGCGACCCGGTCGGTAACCAGGCGGTCGTTCGCCAGGCCGTTCGTCAGTTTGTCCGAGAAGCCGACCGCTATAACTACGAATTGGTTTTCTATGAAGTTTCTAGCGAGCTGGCCATGCTCCTTCACGAATTCGGTTTCGACTTCATCAAGGCCGGGGAAAGCGGCCTCGTTAAACTAGCGGACTTTACCCTCGCCGGTAAGAAGCAGCGGTCCCAGCGGGCCTTAATGCATAAGTTCGACCGGGAAGGATACACGTTTGGAGTTGTTAAGCCTCCGTTTGATGACCAATTCATGGCCGAATTAAAACGGGTTTCCGACAGCTGGCTTGGTGAGCAAGTCGAAAAGGGCTTTTCCCTTGGTTTCTTTGACCCCTACTACATTAACCAGGCGCCGGTGGCGACCATCCGGGATCAGGATGGTAAACTGGTCGCCTTTGCCACCTTTATGCCAACCGGGGGTAAAGAGGTCTTGACGATTGACCTGATGCGCCACAGCAAGGACGCCCCATCCGGGATCATGGATAAAATTTTCATTAACATGTACCAATACGGCCAAGAACACGGCTATACTTACTTTGACTTGGGGATGGCTCCCCTGTCTAACGTCGGTGAATACCAATTCAGCTTCCTTGAAGAAAAGGCCACCCACTTCGTCTATGAATATGGCTACCACCTCTATGGCTTCCAGGGACTACGCCGTTACAAGGACAAGTACGCTTCAACTTGGTCATCACGCTACATTGACTACCGCAAGAAGAACTCGTTACTGGCCAACATGCTGATCGTCCTCAGCGTTGTTAACCAGCGGGTGGACCAGCCTAAACGGTCTTTATTGTTGTGGTGGTTTAAGTAAAATAAAGCACAAATACAGCCGCTAGTAATCGGTAATATCGAACACTAGCGGCCATATTTGTACTTATGGGAAAAATAGTAGGTTATTAGTCTAGCTACTCTTAGCTAACAAATTTTGCAAAAAGGCTGGAAAATTCATCCCGCCTTTTGTTATCTACTTATTTTGTGCCATTAAATAATCATAGAGTAGCTCATGTTTAATCGCCTTGGTATCCATGCCAAGAACCTCCGCAATTTGGAAGGCATAAGCCATTGCCGTCGCTGGTCCCCGACTCGTTACAATCTTGCCAGCCCGGTCAACCACGGTGATGTCTTCTTTGAAGTGGGCAGTTGGCGCTACCTTAGCGATTGCCTTATCAAAGCCGGGGAAGCAGGTGTAGTCCCGGTTATCAAGCAGACCGTATGCCGCCAATGCAGTTGGTGCTGCGCACATGGCCGCATTCCACTTACTAGCAGCGCTCCGCTGGCGCATCAACTCTGCTAACTTCTTGTTGGCCGCCAGCTTTTCCGCACCGCCACGGCCACCAGGGAAGGCAACGAGATCATAGTCTAATAACTGGTCACCCACCACCTCATCGCAGGTCAGTTCAATGTCGTGGGCACCATGGACTAGCTGGCCCTCTAAGCCCACCATGGTAACCGCAACGCCCATCCGGCGCAACACGTCCACGACGGTCAACCCTTCTACTTCTTCACAACCTGGCGCAAAAACTACTGCAACACTTGCCAAACTTATCACCTCAAATAACTATTCGTTTACTACTTGTACAACCTGGTCCATCACCGCGGCCGCTTCCGGAATCTGGTACAGGGGGTATATGTGGAAAAGCCGCCGCCCGACATGGTAATCAACCGGAATCCGCGCAGCCCGGAGCTTTTGAACAAAGTCATTTGCATCTGGGTACATAATCTCACGGGTACCAACATACAGGTGGACATCCCGCAACTGGTCCAGGTTCCCATACAGGGGACTGACCCGGAAGTCACGGTGGTCAACGTTTCCTGCCCATAATTGGCCAACCTGCCGTAACCCCCACGGTGCCAAAGTTACATCCTCATCGGCGTACTTGTCAATCAGTGGGTTGGTAAGGTCCAGGTCCAGCCAGGGTGAAAACAAGATTAGGTGCCCGGGTTGGGGGAGTCCCCGCTGACCAAGGTATTCACTAAACCCGAGGGCCAAACCAGCACCGGCCGAATCGCCCATTAAAGTAATGTCACTAGCCGGGGACATCGCGTAAAGACATACGTAGAGCTGGGCCAACTGTTGGTACGCGGTCCGGAAGGAATTGTTCGGCGCTAGTGGATACAACGGTACGATTACCTGCGCCCCGGTACGCTCGGCAAGGCGGTTAAGGTATTCCCAATGCGTTTTATCTGGTTGCTGAAGGTAGGCCCCCCCAGCCAGGTAAACGATCGTTCGTTGACTAGTCCCCTGCCGGTTGAGGGTATAAATCGTCATCCCCTCGTGCTTAGTCTGGTGCAGCCGGACGGTAAACCGGACCTCCGGCATCACATACGGCTGCTGGTTAGCAAGCCGGGCCGTAGCGACCAGCTGGTCAAACGCCTGGTGGTCCGTGAGTGCGTGTTTGAAACCACTGAGCTGGATTCCCATCTCCACAAACGTTGACTTATTTGAACGGCTGTGACCACAGCGGTGTAGCTCTTTCATGCTTGATTCAAAGTTACCTGCTACCCGGGCAGCAATTCCCGTCCGGAAGATTTTCAGTCGGTCCATTCCCAGTAGCCTCCTTCCAACTATTTCACTTATTATCGTAACACGCTTACTAGTTCAATTTTATTAAGATTTAATTTAGAATAAGGGGCAAAAGGAAGTGCGTATTATGCATCAAGAATCATTATTTGCCCAGGGGAATCCCCAGGCCACGCCACTTGCCAACCGGGTCCGGCCCACCACGCTAGACGAGTTTGTTGGGCAACAAGATCTAATCGGCCCCCACCGGGTTCTCCGGGAGCTAATTGAAAATGACCAGCTCTCATCACTGATCTTTTGGGGGCCACCGGGAGTTGGGAAGACCACCCTGGCGGAAATCATTGCCCGGCAAACTAAGGCCCACTTTGTCACCTTTTCGGCAGTTACCTCCAGCATTAAAGATATCCGTCAGTTGATGCAAGAGGCGGAACAAAACCGGGAATATGGGGAGCGGACCATCTGCTTTATTGATGAAATCCACCGCTTTAACAAGGCCCAGCAGGACGCCTTTTTGCCCTTCGTCGAGCGGGGGAGCATTACCTTGATCGGTGCCACGACCGAAAACCCATCCTTTGAGATTAACGCGGCCCTCCTCAGCCGGTGTAAGGTCTTCGTCTTAAAGTCGCTCACCACTGCTGACCTGGCGGATGTTGTCAAGCGGGCCCTTCGTCACCCGGCGGCATTTCCGAGTCTCCACGTCGACTGCTCACCTGACGCTATCCACTTAATTGCCCAGTTTGCCAACGGGGATGCCCGGATTGCCCTCAACACCCTTGAAATGGCGGTCCTCAATGGTCACCGGGACCAGCAAACAGTTACCATCACAGCGGATGACTTAAAGCAGTTGATTAATACCAAGTCACTCCGTTATGACAAACACGACGAAGAACACTACAACATCATCTCTGCCCTTCACAAGTCAATGCGTAACAGCGATGTTGATGCAGCTGTCTACTGGTGTTCCCGAATGCTAGATGGTGGGGAAGACTCCCTTTATATTGCCCGCCGCTTGGTCCGCTTTGCTAGTGAAGACATCGGCCTCGCGGATACCAACGCCCTCAACGTTGCGATCAACACTTTCCAGGCCTGCCAGTTTCTGGGGATGCCAGAGTGTGACGTTCACTTAACAGAGTGTGTTATCTACCTTGCTTGCGCTCCTAAGTCCAATGCGGTCTACACGGCCCGTCAGGCGGCCAAGCGGGCAATCAAGAAGACCGGCAACCTCCCCGTCCCCCTGCAAATTCGTAACGCCCCAACCAAGTTAATGGCGGGCCTGGGCTACGGGAAGGGTTACCAGTACGCCCATGATAGTAAGGATAAGCTCACCACGATGACCACCATGCCACCGCAACTAGCCGCTGAACACTTTTACCTGCCCAGTGACCAGGGCCGCGAACCCCGGTTTAAGACCCGCCTTGACCAAATTAAACGCTGGCACCAAGAACACCCGAACAAATAAGAAAAAGGATATGAACCCTCACACTAATTCACATCATTAGTTATGAGCGTCATATCCTTTTTTATTTACTCTCGGATGACGTTTGAATGCTAACGGCACTACTACCACTAGGGAAATCACGATGAGGATTACCGCCGCAATTACAATATTCCGGTAGCCGAGGTATAAAATTCGGCGCATCGGTGTGATCAACCGGGCCGGCAGCTGGCTGGCCGTTTCCGCATTGGAAAGTTTATTTAGCATCCGCATGGTAATGTCACCGTGGGCCGCTTGAACCCCTTTAAACAGCTCCTGGTTTAAGATCACCCCGTAGACCGCTGCCATGATGGTTTGGCTCAGGATCCGTAAGAGGTAGCCCAACGAGGTGGCAATTGGGACGTCCCGTAGCTCAGCATCCGTTTGAACGCTAATCTGGAGGATGTTAAAGACCAGACCAACCCCAAAACCTTCAAAGGCCCCGGTAACCAGTAGGACCCAAAACGGTGCCCCCTGTCCACAGATGAGGATTCCTAAAAAGGCTAGAAAAATTGCGAAAGCCCCACAGGTCACTAACCAGTACTTCCCCCAACGCTCTTGGAGGAAGGGCACCAGCTCGGAACCGATAAAATTGGTTACGGCCCCAGGAATCTGAGTCATCCCCCCGAGGAGGGCACTGAGGCCAAGTAGCCCCTGCGCCCACATTGGAATGTAGGTCACAAAGGCAATAAAGGAGCCCCAAATGATCACAAAGAGGAGGAAATCAATTACCAGTTCCCGATTTTTAAACAACCGGCTGGGAATAATTGGGTCCACAGCACGTCCATCAACGCGAACCATCCAGGCAAGCAGTACTAAGCCAATTACCAGTAACACGGCCACTAACCAGCTGGCCGCACTACCAATCATTTGTACCGCTACCAGGATCGTCACTAAGCTGACCACCAATAGGCTGGCGCCCAGATAGTCCACCGGCTTACCGGCCGCCTGCTTCTTGGGGCTTTGGTAAAAGGTGCCAACCAGGGCAATGGCAACTAAGGCAATCGGGACGTTAACGTAAAAGACCCAGTGCCAACTTAAGGCATCTACGATCCAGCCACCAAGGAGTGGACCGATGATTGACGCTGTCCCGAAGCAGGCACTTGAGATCCCCAGTACCTCCGCCCGCTTTCGCAGGTTTTGGTAGAGTTCCGCATACACGATGAAGGGAATCGTGTTCATCCCCCCGGCACCGATCCCCATCACCGTCCGGGCAATGATGAACCACAGGATGTTGGGGGCTAGACCTTGAAAGATGGCCCCGACAAGAAACAACAGGGTCGCCGTAATGTAGGCCTGCTTATTCCCCTTGTGTTCACCCATCTTGCTCCACAGCGGCGTCGCAACCGCCATTCCTAAGAGGAAGGTGGCCACGATCCATCCCATGTATTGCAGCCCGTGTAGGTCACTGGTGATGGCCGGCAGGGCCGTGTTAACAATCGTGGCATCCATCCCCGCCATAATGTTGGAAAGAAGGAGGGCACCAGTAACTAGTGTTCTTCGTTGATTTGCTTGCAACATTAAGCCTCCAATCAAAAATATTAAGGCCGGGAAATGCTTCTCCCAGCCTCAAGTACTTACTTAATCTCTTTAATAATTTTACCAAGTGCTTGCCAATCGGCTTGCACCGTTGGCATCAACCGGCGCGCATACAAGACCGCCGCTGGGTGATACATTGGCACCAGTGTATACTTGGCAGTCGACCACTGGTAACCTTTCCGGTCTGCCGTCGCCTGTTGAATCGGCTGCGTCAACCGTTGACCATGCAGCTTCCCAATGTTTGCCGTCGGCCCTAGTAGCCGCTGCAAGGCGGTGTTTCCCAAGGGAACAATTATCCGCGGCTGAACCGTCGCCAGTTCCCAGTCAAACAGGGGTGCAAACGCCCGGACCTCTCTCTTAGTCGGTGTCCTGTTGGGGAACTTTTCTACTATCTGACCAGTCTTCTTATCCCGCACCCGTTTAATCGAATAAGGCCGTTGGCGAACCACACTGGTGATGTAGGTGTTCGCCCGGGAATAGCCAATTGACGCCAAAAACTTCATCAATTCCTGGCCGGATGCCCCTGAGAAGGGGATATTAACCTGTTCCTCGTGGCGACCAGGCGCTTCCCCCACCAGCATCAGGTCCGGGTGCAGTGGTCCCTGCCCGGGGGTAAACCCGGCCAGTTGCCGCCCCACCGTCCGCCGGTGGACTTCATCTAATAAGTTTTGGGGATACTTGATAATCATTAGTGGTCCCCCTAACCATTGTGCCGCCACTTAGGGTCGGTTATAATCCGGGCTGCAATTAACCCTAGTGGCAGGAAAATAATAATCATGACGGCCTTCGTAAACCAGATGGCCCCCACACTCAGCGAGGTTAAACCAATGTTATACATTGCCCGGTACATGTACAACCCCGGCACCATAATTACAATCGAAGGCACTGTAATCGAAATCTGTGGGTAGCGGACCTTTTTCTTAACAACCCAGGCTAACAACCCGGCAATCATGGCGCCGATAAAGGCCGCGGCTCCCGCTGGAATCGTCGTTAGGTCGACCAGTTCCAACCGGGTGGTATTGGCCACCGCCCCAATCAAACCAGCTAAGGCGGCCATCTTCGGCGTACTGTTAAACATAATTGAGAAACCGAAGACCCCACAAAAGCTAGCCGGCAGCCGTAAAAGCATGTATGCCAATGGTGAGAGTGCCATCGTTGGGAAGTTCTCCGGGCGGAGGTTAACCGCAATGGCAACTACCCAGCCGACCACGGTCGCAACCACCACGATAATAGCAGCATAAGCCAACCGCTCCAATCCCGACCGCATGTCAAGTTTGGAAAGGTCCAGGCCACTAGTAATAAACGGGAAGCCGGGGATGACAAACAGCATCGCCCCGATGTAGCCTGCTTCATGGCGGGAACTGACGTCAAAGCCCATTTGCAAGACCGTCAGCGATAATAGGTAGCTTAGACAGGCCACCGCCACTGCCACCCCAATTCCCGCAAAGAGGGTGATGTGGCGGTCACGCATCTTCCGGCGGACATAGTTACCCAGGCCGGCGCCAATAAAGCTACAGACCATTTCCACTGGGCCACCACCCAGGAGAAAAACGAAGGCGCTGCAGGCTAGTGCCGCGGCCAAAGCGACCTGCCAGGGGGCGTAGTTACCCCGGGAATGGGCGATCTTTTCCAGCCGGGCATGGATATCACCAATCGTCATGTCATCACTATGGGCGTCAAAGTCCTGGATAAACTGTTCCATGTAGGATAACTTAGTGGTGTTAACCCCGGTTGTCGGTAGTGAAATTGCCTGGGTATAGCTGTGGTGAGCATCCATACAGGTGTACTCCAGGGAAACCAAACCGATGTCGACCGAACACGTCATCTTAAGTTTCCGGGCCACGATGTTCATCGAATCACGAACTCGCCAGGCACCGGTCCCGTATGACAGCATCATCAAGCCAATCCGGCCCACAATGGCGGCCCGCTCAATCAGGTTTGCCTCACTGGCCGGCGTGAAGTTATCGTTGGTAAAGAAGTCATGCCAGGGAATGGCCATGTGATGTTTAGTTGATAAATGCTGGGTCGGCTGGAATTGGTCCGCCAATTGCCCGTCTTCCTTGCTCATCGCAGTCTAATGCCTCCGCTCAATTGTGTTTCAATTTACGTCTAATTTAACCACTACCATTATACGTCCCTTGTCAACATTGCTTAGCAAATCACTTGATCCGTTTTAACTCGTCCACAAACCGTTCTTCTTCTGGACTAAGGACGTACCCCTCACGAATTGCTAATGAGATCGTAAACTGCTCTGGTAAGGGGTCACTGATGGCAATCGACACAATCCCCGGCTCGTTTTGGATGGCGTCCTTTACCATCAAGCTAATTCCGAGGTTTTGTCGAACCAGTTCCTTTACCCAGGAAATGTCTGGAACCCGGTACGCCGCGGTTTGGGGTTTGATGCCCGCATAGGTGCAGTAAGCCTGAAAGGCTGCGTTGTGGACGTATTGCTGGTCGTAGTTAACGAAGTGCTCATTACCGAGCTCTTTAAAAGAAACCGTCCGTCGCTTGGCTAAGGGGTGTTGGGTGCTCACAATGATGTTAAAGGGCCGGGTCGTGATTAAGTCCGCATAGATTCCCGGCTGGTTAATTAGCTTGTTGGAGCCCAGGATAGCGATGTCGATCTTGCCGTCTTGGAGCTGGCCAAGGAGCTCATGTGAGCCGGCGGAAACAATTTTCAAGCGCTGCAAGAGCTTGTCCGACGTCTGCTGGACAATTTTAGAAATGTACATTTTACCGATAATTGGCGGCAAGCCAAAGCGGATCTGCCGCTGGTTGGCCCGGTTAATTTCCTGGTGGGCCAGTTCAATTTTCTTATTAATTAATTGGGCATTTTCAAAGAGCATCCGGCCACTCCGGGTAACCATTTCATCACGGTGCACCTTGTCCTTGCGGATTAGTTGGGCATTAAATTCACGCTCCAGGCGCTGGATCGACTGGGTAATTGTCGGCTGGGAAACGTTAAATAGCTTCGCCACCTGAGTGTAGTTTTTATACTTGACCAGGGCCACGAAATATTGCAGGTCGCGGGTATTCATCAGCTTCATCCCCTTTACAGTAATTATCTTACGCTAAATAGGGTTAAAATGCGACAGGCGTCCATTATTCGCTATATAATAGTTAGAAAAGGAGGAAAAAAGATGGCCCTTTCTCAACCCGTCAGTTCATACTTTGACCAATTGATCTACGCAATCGGTAATTACCACTACAATTGGCACCCGGAATTAGAGTTGCTAATGCCCCTTAAGGGAAACGTGATTGTCAACGTCGACGGCTACCAGTACCAGCTGGCCCCCGCCGACTTGATCATCATCAACACTAACCAGGGCCACGCCACCCTCGCTACCCAGCCAAACACGCTGGCAATTCGGACCCAGGTTGCACCCCAGTTTTTCCAGGACCAGGGGGTTAAATTAAGCACCGGTAAATTTGACTTGAATAGCGTAGCCATCCCCCACCACCCAGCTTACGCGCCATTGCGGCAAAACATTGCAAAACTTTACTTTGCCACGGGTTCACTGGAACGCAACACCGCGTGTTTTCGCCTGGCCGATTTGCTCTACGAAAACTTCTTTGTGCCAACCGATCAGGGTCAGGTCCCCCAACATTCCAACGCCCACTTTGCCCAGGTTGCTAAGGATATCCAAGAGAGCTATGAAGAGAACCTCAACCTCGCCGGACTAGCCAAGCGGTATGGCTACTCCAAGCCCTACTTTTCCAAACTCTTCAAGCAGCACTTTGGCATTGGCTTTTATGAGTACCTTACCCGGGAGCGCCTCCAGCACGCCCTTAGTGAACTTAACCGGGGACAAACCAAGATCAGCACCGTTGCCCTTGATAATGGCTTTACCGAAGTTAAGTCGTTTAACCTCGCGTTTAAAAAACACTTTGGGATCACCCCGTCTGCTTACCAGGCCAAGTTTCTCCCCCAGGTAACGGCAGTTGATGCCCACTTCCAACAAGAGATCAGTGCTGCCCAATTAGCGACCGCGCAAACCTACCTTAAAGAACTCCGCGCCCCCGTTACCCCGCCGGTAGTTGACCCCACTAACTGTCATGACTGCCATTACCGCGTAGACGGGCAGCGCTACCAAGAGCTCCGCCAAAAATTAAGGAAGTTGCTCAACGATAACAATTGAGATACCAATTAATTAACATTCATTACTCGTTTTTTCCGATCTCGTGACCAATCAACTGGACCGCAGTGCCCTTCTGACTGGTCATTTTTTAATTACTTCATGGCTACCCGCGGCGCCAACAGTGAGCCCACTAACCCATCGCCAGCAGTCAAAGTCATTAAGAATCGCATAGCAAGTTTGCGCTTTAAATCACATAATGATGACAGTAATTAAAGGAGGAATGATCTGATGAAGTACGCCTATACTGAACCCACCCTTAGCAAAAAGGGCGCAGAACTCCGGGACTTGCTGGTCAAGTACCTCGATATCTTTAGTCACCGCCTTCCAGATGATGTTTCAAAGAAATTAGTTGAATATTCCAAGATTGAAGTCGACCCCTTACAAAAACTGGTCTACGACACGATGATGGAAAACCAACGGCTGGCTGCCGAAGCGGACGTGCCAAGCTGTCAGGATACTGGGACCCTGCAATTCTTCGTTAAAGTCGGTACCAAGTTCCCATTGATTGACGAGTTAAACGAAATCTTAGTTGACGCGACCTATCAAGCAACCAAGATAGCTCCACTGCGGACCAACGCCGTTCAAACCTTCGACGAATACAACACCAACATCAACATTGGTGACGGCATTCCAGGGATCTTTACCCAACTGATGCCCCACAGTTCCGACATTGAAATCTACCCATACATGGCCGGTGGTGGTTGTACACTACCTGGTGTCGCTAAGGTTTTGATGCCTGGTGAAGGGTACGAAGGGGTTACCCGTTTCGTCATGGACCGGATGACCACGTACGGTGTTAATGCCTGCCCACCACTGCTGGTCGGGGTCGGTATTGGAACCTCTGTAGAGACCGCAGCGATGAACTCCAAGTTGGCCCTCTTACGGCGGGTCGACAGCTACAGCAACAATAAGCGGGCTGCTAAGATGGAACACCTGCTTGAAGACGGGATTAACGCAATCGGCCTTGGCCCACAAGGCTTCGGTGGTAAGAAGTCCGTCATGGGGGTTAACATCATCAACACCGCCCGGCACCCATCAGTAATTGGGGTCGGGGTCAGCACCGGTTGCTGGTCACACCGGCGGGGCCTGATCAAGCTCGATGAAAACCTGAACTACGAATTACCAATGAACAAGGGGGTTGAATTGTAAAATGAAGACCTATCATTTAACTACACCAATTTCTGCTGACGACATCAAAGACATCCGGATCGGTGACATCGTTTACCTTACGGGAACCATGGTAACGGCCCGTGATGACGCCCACCGGCGGGTTGTCAAGGAAGGCCTCAAGCTCCCCGTTGACATCAAGGACAAGGCAATCCTGCACGCCGGCCCAATCATCAAGTACCTGCCTGATAACAAGTACAAGATGGTTGCCGTGGGACCAACCACGAGTATGCGGATGGAAATGTTTGAAGAAGAGTTCGTCCACAAAACCGGTGTCCGCCTGATCATTGGTAAGGGTAGCATGGGGCCCGGAACGGCCCGGGCTTGCAAGAATGACAAGGCACTGCAACTGGTCTACCCTGCTGGAAACGCCGTTTACGCTGCCAAGCACGTGGAAAAGATTGTTGATGCCCAGTGGACTGACCTGGGGATGCCAGAAACGCTCTGGGTATGTAAGGTCAAGAACTTTGGCCCACTGATCGTAACGATCGATACCAACGGTGATAACTTCTTTGACGCCAAGAAGGCTGAATTCAACAAGCGCAAGGAAGAACAAATCAAGAAGATCAGTGAACAAGTTCAATTTATCCAATAATTCGCAATGATATTGCCAACATTTCACTAGGCGGCTGGGAGAAAACAAGGTTTTCTCCCAGCCGCTTTTGTTCCTCCATATGCTAAAATGAACTTCTCATAAGGAGGTTCACCATCATGAGAGTATTTGACAGTCATTTTCACTGTATTGATCCGCGTTTCCATTTAGTGGCAGCGAACGACAGTTTTATTCCCCGCCCCTTCCCCTACCGGACATATGACCAGTGGATGCGCCAAATCGGCATTGACCTGGCTGGAGGGATCATCGTCGCCGGTTCATTTCAGGGTGTTAGTACTGACTTCTTGCAACTAATTCCGGAAATTAAAGCACAATTCCACCGGCAATACGGTGCGGTAATTAACCTTGATCCCCGGTTAAGCGACCAACAGCTTATTCACCTAAAAGACGCCGGCGTTGTTGGCATTCGCCTTAATTTCGTTCGCGGAAATACCGCCACCCCGACTGCTCTCGACCGGCTTGCCCGTCGAATTTACGATCTGGCGGGTTGGACAACTGAAGTTTATACTGACGCAGAATCGCTCCACCGACTGCTTCCTGTCCTGGCAAAGCTCCCGGCCGTTGCCGTCAACCACGTTGGCTACCAAAAGGCCGCCATTGCCGACCTTTACCGACTCGCCGACAACGGTGTTAAAGTTAAAGCCAGTGGCTTGGGGCGTCTTGACTTTGACCCGTGGCCGGTCCTGGAAAAGATTAACCAGATCAACCCCACGGCGCTCATGTTTGGTTCCGACTTCCCTGGGACCAGGATCAAGCGCATCTTCAACTCAACCGACCTGCGTCATTTTCAAACGTTATTCGCTCCAGCAGCACAACAGCGAATCTTTTATGATAACGCCCACCAGTTCTATTTTCATTAATATTAAGCGGCCTTCAGCGTGGAAAATTATTCGAACGCTGAAGGCCGCTTCACGTTTGCTTTATTTAATTTGACTAATTTGAATTTTTTGCTTCTTCAAGAAGAGATGGTCAACCTGATAACCATAGTCTAGTAATTCCTTCTTATACCCGAGAAAAGAATGGTCAAGTGGAACGCCGGCAATCTTTTCAACCGCATTAAAGGGGACCACCAGCTGGTCTTGACCACTATCTGCAATATATTTCCACAATCGATCGTACTTACTCATTTCTAACTCCTCACAATTTCCGTAACCAGCCGACCAAATTCATGGCTGAAGATGGCCTTCTGGAGGTGACTGCTGATGAAGTACACGGTGCCCCGATCCCGTTCCACAGCAAACGCCAGCCGGGCAGAACCCAGCTTCCCCAGGTTCAGTCGAAATTCGTAGATGGGCTGGCCGGCAACCCGTTTCTTGGTCGCCAACTTAACCTTGGTTATCCCCGTTGCGACCTCCCTGGTGATGGCGGCCCCGATCATTGTCTCGGCAGCGTTTTGCTGGTGACGGTGCTTTTTGAAGAAGGCCTTGCAACCACGTTCATCAAACTCAACCTACATCATGCCCCTCCTTTGTCTGACTCAAGTATACCCGGTGGCTCCGCGGAAATTCCCGCTTGAATGCGGTTGTTACCGCATGTTTGGCCGCCCGACCAGCCAAGTGGTAGGTTTGCCGGGCATTAACGTAACCCTGTTCAACCAGGGTCAGGGTACCATCCCCTGTCGCCACTATTAATGAACGGTCCTTCTTCTTAGTCAACAGACTGGTTCGCTGGTTAGCCGTTTCCTTCACCACCCGCTTCAAAACCGCCTGGGCCTGTTTAATTGGTATCTCACGCATTCAATCAGTCTTTTCCCACTTAATTTACACTGTCCGGAGCTAATAATAATTTCCCGGGAAATTATTAGCCACGGCCACCTTTTACCAAACTTAGTATAGCACAGCCAGTCGTCACTGCTTATCCTTGTCCACCCGACTAATCGTCAGTGGGAACTTGTGGTCCAGTTTAGGGTCAACCTTCTTAATTACGAGCCAGTTCTTCAGTGGCCCCATCATAATCCAAGCCCCAATCCATAATATGCCCATTAGAGAAGAATAGATGTCGTTGTGCACCAGTGGGAACAAGGCCCCCCACGCCATCATCACAATAATGAAGACAGCATTATAAAGATGCTTGAACGTTCGGAACTCTTCGTGGCGGGCCTGAAGCTGGTATTGTAACTGGTCGTCGGCCGATTGAATCTTTGCCTGCTGCTCCTGAGTGGTATCAGTGTGGGGAAAGAGGTCGCCCACCCCGACACCCAGTGCACCAGCCACAAGGTTCAAAGTCGAGATACTGGCATCATCCCCCGCTTCCAGCCGTTGAATTGTTCTTACTGATACCTGGGCCTTCTCCGCTAACTGCTCCTGGGACTGGTGGCTCGCCGCCCGCAACTCCTTGATCTTATTTTCGATCATAATATCATCTCCTCGCTAATTTTAATATAAGAGAGATAGCAACCAATTAACACGACAATCACCCGCCAGTTAGCCGCCAATTCCCCGTCAGCAATAATGACACTAACCAGACGGGGCTTCACAATGCTAAAGAGGCCACCAGTGTTGCGGAATAGTCCGACCACTAGTAGCCCCTTCATAATCTTACTGATTTTCCTTGAGGAATCTATCCATTAACTGGTTAAACCGACCTGCCTGCTCGGCCATCACCACGTGGCCGGTCAGGTCGATCGCCTGGTGGGATACGTAAGCGGGATTGGCCGCTTGCATCACATCCGCAAACCGGCCGTCAAAATAGGGACTCTGGTTAGCGGTCACCAGTAGTAATGGCACCCCTGCCCCCGCAATTGCCGTGCGCCAATCCTTTTTGGCATGGTCATACAGGAGGGGCAGGTTCTCCGCCCGGACAAAGGGAAACATAGCCTTCTCCGGGGCCAGTTTGTCCAACACCTGTTTAGGTACCCCGTTGAGGGTTTCTCGGACGTTGCCATGTTCTTTTAATTTTAGGCGGTAAGAGGCCCGGGTAATGTCCATATAGCCATAGTGCCACTGCGGCGTATTGAGCATCTTGGGTGATTGGTCGACCGCAATCGCGCCCCGGAGCGAAAAGGTGGGGTACCGCTTTAGAAAACCGTAAATCTCCGCTGCCCCCATCGAATGGCCAATCAGAACGGGTCGGTCAACCTTCAACCCCACCAGCAGTTCGTAAAGGTCATCAATCAACCGGTCGATTGAGTCTAGCTCCGGGGTGTGGCCCGACGCCCCATGGTTGCGTTGGTCATAAGTAATCACTTGGTAGCCTTGCTTGACCAACTCCGGTACCTGCAGACACCAAATCTGTTGGTAGCCACCAAAGCCGTGGATCAGGACCACCGGCTGGCCACTACCAGCCACCTGGTAGTTTAACCGAATACCATCACTCGTTTGCCAGTCCATCAGCTAATTCCTCCTTCACTATGGTCAAGAAAACCGTCAGGATTACCAGGTCAGCCGTGCCACCAAGGCTAAGGTGGCGGCGGGTAAACTCTTGCTCTAGGTCATTTAACAGCGCCCGTCCCGCAGCGGTGGTCACCCCACCAGCAGCCAGGCACTGGTCAACTTGTTGATCCTTCCACTTTAAAATGGCCGGGTCCCCCGCTCGTTTGATTAGGGTTGAATCCTCAGTGTGGCGGGCAAGGGCCAGCAGGGTCTGTACAATCCGGGTATTCCACGTCCCCGCGGTCTTTAACATCGTCGGCAATCCATACCGAAAGACGGTCGGATAGCCGGCCTGGGCCTCCCCCCGGATTCCCGTTAAGCCATACTTGCGGTATTGCTGTTCACCAGCCGTCTCATTCGGTGCGGCCGGCTGCTGTTTTAAATCACCCTTAACCAGGTCAACTAACGCCGCCTTGACTACCGATTGTATGTCAGCCAAGTCAATACGACCCCGTTTGTGCCAACTGGCCGCTGTTGCCATTACTAGGACACCGAGGGAAAAGACGGCCCCCTTGTGGGTATTGACCCCCTTCGTAGCCACAAACATATCCTGCTCGGCCACCTTACCAAATTCGCGCAGTTCGTTAAATAGCAGTGGGTAGTCGGCCGTACTGGCGTGCATCCCTACTTCTGCCGCTTGGTAAAGATAGCGGTGAAGGGCAACGGAGCTATTGATGAAGGTAAAGGCGTCCATGTCCGGATGAGCACCGTGTTCGACCGGGTCCACCAAACCAGGCTTAGGCCAGGCCATCACCTCATACAAGAGAGCCCGCTGGGCAAACTGGACCAGGCGGTCACTGACCACGGACTGGTGTGCCGTAGCCAACGCGCCCACGATCAGCTCATTAACCGCCGCCTGTAGTTTCGCTACCGAATGGCGGCGGGACCGTCCGCACTCCTTAGCCGGCCGTCCACAGACAAAGCACCGCCGGGCTGGCTGACTAGAGTCCGCCCGGGAGAGGGGCCGGACCTGTTCCCCTTCTTTTACTAACACATCCAGGTCGAAGAGGCGGTTGCTGGCAGTGGCCTCCTCGAAAGCGGTCGTGGCTTTCTTAACCGTGGTCGCCGCCGCCTTGACCAGGTAGAAACGTTCGGGACCGGTACCCGCCTCAAGCCACTGGCCCTTTTGGTAAAAGGCAGTGCCCGCTTGTAACCACTGCTGTTCAAGTTGGTAAAGGCCCGCAACAAAGAACTCCTTGATGGCCGAGTT
This sequence comes from Candidatus Limosilactobacillus intestinipullorum, assembly GCA_019117185.1. Taxonomy (GTDB): domain Bacteria; phylum Bacillota; class Bacilli; order Lactobacillales; family Lactobacillaceae; genus Limosilactobacillus; species Limosilactobacillus intestinipullorum. The sequence goes on from DXAF01000048.1 coordinate 18,036, forward strand.
ATTTTTGATGGGGCCGGGAATATTAAGTTTTGCCGCCACCACGGTCATTTCCGGGTAGTCCGCCACCAGTCGGCGTTGGACAGCCGCCCGGTGGTCCTTATTGGCCAAAACGGCCGGAATATCTTGCTCTTTCCCACTGATAAAAATATTCTTCATCGTCGAACTCCTTTTCAAAAATACTACCACCATTATGTATAAAAAAGGTCGGGGAATTTTTCTCCAACCTTTTTCTCTTGCACTATGTGTCTGAAAATATTAGTCCTTAATTTGCTTTACTTCGTCGATCAGGGTACCGTCACGGTATTCAACGAGGGCCACGGTCCGGTCGGTGTATTCAATCGGCTTTGGCTTACCAACGATCCCTTCGGCCCGCTTTTGCAGTTCGTCAATTGAAACCAGCGGAATGCTTGGGGCCTTCTTGAAGGCTTCAATCAGGTCCTTGCGGGCTGGGTTAACAGCAACCCCAACTTCAGTAACCAGGACATCGATGGATGAACCTGGCGTCGTGATGGAGTTAACGGCTGGAACAACCGTTGCAATCCGGCCACGGGTCAGTGGTGCAGAAATAATCGTCATCTTAGCAGTACCAGCATCTTGGTGACCACCAACGGCACCACGGATCACACCGTTGGAACCAGTCAAAACGTTAACGTTGAAGTCCGTGTCGATTTCCAAAGCGGACAGGATGGCGATGTCTAATTGGTCCACCATGGCACCCTTGTTATCAGGGTCAGCGTACCATGAACCGTCGATTTCGGTTTGGCCAGGGTTGGACTTCATGCTGGAAGCGGCACCCTTATCAAAGTCTTGCACATCCATGACCTTCTTAACCAGGCCTTCTTCAAGGAGCTTAACGATTGGTGAAGTCGTCCCACCACAAGTGAAGGAAGCCTTGATGTCGTTATCTAACATGGATTGACGCAGGAAACGGGTAACGGCCAGTGAAGCACCACCAGTACCAGTCTGGAAGGAGAAGTTATTCTTGAAGTATGGTGAATTAACAATAACGTCGTTAACCATCTTAGCAATCTTCAATTCCTTTGGGTCCTTGGTAAACCGGGTTGCACCACTACCGATCCGGTCGGGGTCACCGACCTTGTCAACCTTAACCACGTAATCGACTTGGGTCTGCTTAATGGAAGCTGGCGTGTTCGGGTAGTCAACAATGGTATCAGTCAGCAGAACCACCTTGTTGGCGTATTGGGCATCAACCAGGGCATAGCCGAGGGAACCAAGGGCGGATTCACCTTCCATCCCGTTGGCGTTCCCCATCCGGTCGGCGTTTGGCACACCTAGGAAGGCCACATCAATCTTAATGTTGCCGTTTTCGATGGAACGAGCACGGTTACCGTGGGAACGGAAGATTACCGGGTTCTTCAATAAACCGTGTGATACGGCTTCACCCAGGCTGCCCCGCATCCCAGAACTGGTGATGTTGGTAATGGTTCCGGCCTTGATAGCTTCGATAACCTTATCGTTCATAACCCCAGTCAGAGAAGATGGGGCCAGGGTTAAGTCCTTGTAACCCATCTTGATGATCTTGTCCATCACCATGTTGAAGACATAGTCCCCGTTACGGAAGTGGTGGTGGAAGGAGATGGTCATACCGTCCTTCAGGTTGTCCTTAATTACTTGGTCCAAGGAGTCAACCAGCTTATCGTCACCCTTAGTAACCCGGACATCGTGGCCCGTGTAGTGAACAGTTGGGTGGCCGATTTCAGTAGTTTCGAATGGCTTGTAGTTAGTTGAGTTTAAAATTTCGTCTGAGATTTCACGACCGACATTATTTTTCAATGTATTCACCCTCCTCATTAATCAGGTTGGAAGCCTTGGCTAAGCGGATTACCCGTTGTGCACGCAATACAACTGGGCGGTCAACCATTTGACCATTCATGGAAATAACACCAGAACCCTTTTGGTGTGCTTCTTCGATCGCTGCTTCAACGTCCAAGGCGTTTTCAATTTCCTTCTTGGTTGGCTCGTAAACCTTGTTAACCCAGTCAATTTGCCGTGGGTTAACCAGTGACTTACCATCAAAGCCAAGTTCGTGGATGTGTTCAGTTTCCCGTTGGAAGCCTTCAACGTCATTCATGTTGGTGAAGACAGTATCGAAGGCCGCAATCCCAGCGGCACGAGCAGCATGAAGGATCATGTTACGGGCAAATTCAAGTTCAGCACCATCTGGGTAACGGTGAGTCTTCATGTCAGTAGTGTAGTCTTCGGCAGAGAGGGCTAAACCAATCATCCGGTCAGTACTTGCGGCGATTTCAGGGGCATTCAAAACCCCCTTAGCACTTTCAATTGCGGCCATTACGTGGGTAGAACCGGGTTCACGGCCAAACTTCTTTTCTGCTTCTTCAACGACCTTCACTAAGTCGAGCATCATCTGAGCAGATTCAACCTTCGGCAAACGAACAACTTCAATGCCGGCCTTAACCATGGCATAAACATCGTTCTTGAAGTATGGCGTGTCAATCCCGTTGACCCGGACAACTAATTCAGAGTCACCGTAGTCTTGGGTTTGTAAAGCTTCGTAAACCAGCATCCGTGCGGCATCCTTTTCTGACATGGAAACAGAGTCTTCCAGGTCAAACATAATGGAGTCAGCACCGTAGATACCAGCATCCTTAACCATTCCGGCGTTGTTACCCGGAACAAACATCATGGTCCGACGTAAACGTTCTTCCATTATTAAAATACCTCCCAGTCTGGTTGATCAGTAGTTTCCAGAGCCCGTTGAGCAGCAGCCATGGTCCGTGCTTTAACAACACAGTCCAAAGCCCCCTTGTCAACGGCCTTAACGTTGGCATTGTCAACCCCGTAGGCTGCCAAAGTATCAGTGATCACCTTGCGGATTTGGTCACCGTAGAGTTCTTCGACTGAGGAATCAAGGTCGATATTAATACCATTGTCACCCTTGCTCAGGGTAATTTGGATATCGGATGATTCCAGAGTTCCTGCTAATGCAGTCTTCTTAATATCCATTATTCTAAACTTCCTTCCTTAATGCGTGCTCTGAGATCAGACCAGTTATCTTGAATAAATGAGAGCGTCGTTTGTGGAACGTAATTTTGCACCACCGCTAATTCATCATTAGCAATCGCTGCTCGTACCTTCGTTGCCGAAATCACGTCATCAGCCGCGTTACTGGCGCGGTCAACGATCTTAACCTCAACATCAGGTGGTAGAACCCTAGTTAATTCTTGGTTGTAAATATCAGTTGTTTTTGAAAATGGCTCGCTCCCCACGTACCGCCGGGTAATGTGGAGCGGCTGGGCGACCTGTTGCTTAAACAGTTGGGCATCAAGGGCCGCCTGAAAATGGGCAACGTCTTGGTTATCCTTTAAGAAGTAGGCCGGGAAGGTCGCGTAGGAAACCATGTAGTTATCACCCGGCACCACCGTGACGTTGGCCAGGTCACGACACCCGCCTTTAACCAGCTGAAAGCGTTCGGCAAAGGTAAAGAGGGATACTTCCTGACTAACTACGAAAACGTAAACGTGGTCGTTTTCCTCGCTTGCCCGTTCAACTAAGTAGCGGTGACCGTTGGTAAAGGGGTTAGCGTTCATCACAATCCCAGCAATCCGGCTGTTAGCCTGGTCACTAAAGTGGGGGAGGCCCTTGATGTAGTCGTGAACATCTGGGGTACCGGCTTCTAAGATTGCGCCATCGGCTACCTGGGCCAAAACGTGGAAGCCAACATAGCCAAAACTTTGTACATACTGAGGTTTGGTAAAGACAAAGAGGTGGAAACGTCCCATCGTGGCGGCTTCGTTGACTAACTTACTGACCAGCTGGTTGAAAGTTTCACCATGCCCCTTAACCCTTGAGCACACCGCAATGTACTTCAAGACGTTGCCGGCGATTGAACCAGTGGCCATGATTTCACCATCGTCCTCCCAGACGAAGGTCCGTTCCACCTGGCTGGTCTCCTTAGGTGAAAACTCGGTAATTCCAGTTTTCTCCAGGAACTTTCGCCACTTGTTAAAATTGCGTTTGATATGGATGTTGATCTCACGAACTTCCATCAACGCCCCTCCTCGTTTTTAATTACTTACTTGCCGCGTAGTCCTTAACCGCTTGGGCAACGGTATCCACCACACCCTCGTCAAAGACGCCGGGGACGAAGCGGGCAGTCGTTGGTTCAGGAACTAAGCTGGCGATTTCCTTGGCAATCGCCGTTTCCAGGCCAAAATCCACCTTGTTCAGGTCGGTCGCCAAAAGGCCCTTGTAAAGGCCTGGGAAGACTAAGATATTGTTAACCTGGTTCGGGTACTGGCTCGAACCGGTAGCCATGATCTTAACCCCCGCCGCATGCGCCACTTGAGGGTCAATCTCGGGCTTCGGGTTGGCCAAAGCGAAGATGATTGGATTATCAGCCATCATCTTAACCTGGTCAGCGCTTAAGACATCCGCGTCGGAAAGGCCGATGAAGACGTCCCGACCACTAACTGCTTCGTCGAGGTTTGCATAGGCAGTTTGATCGCTGCTTTGCTTAACCAGGTCGGTTTGATAGTGGTTATATTCCTTACTGTCAGCGTGTACCGGGCCGTTAATGTCAACGAAGGTAATGTTCTTGATACCAGCGGCAAAGAGTAAGCGGGCGGTGGCAACACCAGAGGCACCAACACCATTGATGACCACTTTTAAGTCGGTCAACTGCTTACCAGCCACCTTAGCCGCGTTAATCAAGCCAGCCAGGACCACGATCGCCGTCCCTTCTTGGTCATCATGGTAAACCGGGATATTGACTTCCTTAGCCAACTTTTCCTCAATTTCAAAGCAACGGGGTGCTGCAATATCTTCGAGGTGGAAACCGGCAAAGGATTCCTGCATGTTCTTTAAAGTTGTAACCACTTCATCGGGGGAAACTTGCTCCACCGTTAACGGGATGGCGTTAACACCGGACAGGTCCTTGTATAAAAGGGCCTTCCCTTCAACAATTGGCAAGCCACCGGCCGGGCCAATGTTACCAAGACCCAGGACCGCTGAGCCATCAGTAACCAGGGCTACCAGTTTCCCGCTCATCGTGTACTTATCCTTTAATTCGGGGTAACGTTCGATCAGCTTAGAGATGACGGCCACGCCTGGCGTGTAGGCTTCCCCTAGTTCCTTCTTATTGTGAACCGCAAATTCGGGTGAAATTGCCAACACACCACGGTGCTTAGCATGCAGTGACAGTAATTCTTCATCCTCCATTTATCCATCCTCCAATCACTACTACCATCTTACAATATTTTTTAAATATTGCAAATAAACGCGGCAATTTTTAAATATTTAAAATTGTAACTAGTAGAAAATGCTATAATCGAGAATAAATAACCGAAAAGTAGGTGAACATTTCATGGATGCAGAACATACCCAATTATTGGCGGACCTCGCTCAGGACTACTACCTCAGCAAAATGGCGATCAGTGATATCTCCAAGAAGTACCACCTCAGTCGCTACCTCATTATGAAATACCTTGATGAGGCCCTTGCTTCCGGAGTGGTCAGCATTAACATCCATACTAACTACGACCGGAATGCCAAGCTCGAACAGGCTTTAAAACAACAATTTAAGATTAAAAACCTGTTTGTCATCAAGGACCCTAGTAACCCCTTAGACCGGGACGAAATTATCGCAACCTTCGCCGCTAACCAGGTGCAGTCGCTAATCAGCAACTGCCAAGTCGTTGGCCTCACCTGGGGAGAAACGATCTACACCATGCTCGACCACTTTAACAAGCAGACCGCTAGTAAGTTAACCTTCACCCAGTTCATGGGCGAAAACATGAAGTACCACTCGTCCGCCGCCTCGATGCGGATGGTCCAAAAGGCCGCCGCCAGATACGACGTCCCCTACCGGACGATCCCGGGACCCTTATACGTCTTAAATGACCAAGCCCGGCAGACCCTGTACCACGAGCCCGCCTTCACGGCTGCGTTTGCCGCGGCCAAGCGGATGGACCTAATCGTCTGCGGTTTGGGGACGCTCCAGTCAATCAACAGTATCCCCGCCTGGCATGACCATATCCAGGAGATTTTCCCCGGCGTCGACCTCCGGCAGATTGCCGGGATGGCATTTGGCCGGCCCTTCGATATCAATGGACACTTCCTGGTCGCCCCAGAAAACGATAAAACCCTGTCAATCGCCTTGCCAACCATCGAACAGGTTCCCCGGCGGGTGGCAATTGTCCAGCGTAAGTCCAAATTTCAAGCGGCCATGGGCGCACTTGAAGGTCAGCTCTTTACAGACATGATCCTGACCGAATCGGTTGCCCTGCGGATTACAGAAGCGTTTGGAATTTAAGTGGCGCCAGGATCAAATTAAAACATTTAAACGCTAACGTGGCTGGTGAAAAACTAAAGAGGTTTTTCCCAGCCACGTTTTTTAATTACTACTGGAAAACAACCTAATAAATTAATTTCATTCAGTAGCAAACAGCTTATTTAAGTTAATACATCTTACCAAAGGCCGATCATCTTCATCCATAGTGAACCGATAATTCCGTAAACTAAGAGGTAGAAAATCCCCATTACGAAGTTCATCTTCCACCATTCGGATTGGGTAACGTAACCTGAAGATGACAGAACGGAAGCTGGCCCGTTGGCGTAGTGAGTCGTTGAACTCATGAATGCCGACGTGAAGGCCAACAGCATTGCGGCTAACATCGCCGGTGCCCCGGCAGCAATGGCAACTGAAACGAATGCTGCATACATAGCAGTAACGTGGGCCGTTGCACTAGCAAAGAAGTAGTGCGCGTAGAAGTAAACGACCATCAGGACAACCATTACCCAGATCCAGCTGATACCGTGCAATGCGGAACCAATGGAGCCAGAGAACCACTTGATAAAGCCTAATTCAGACAGTTGGTTAGCCATGTAAACCAGTACGGATAACCAAATCAACACGTTCCAAGCACCGGTTTCCTTTAGGATATCCTTGGTTTCCAGCACACCCGTAATCAACAGAAGGGCGATTGCCAAGAAGGCCACAAAGGTTGCGTCAATTGCCGGAACAAAACTCGTTAACATCCACAAAATCAGCGTCAGGATGAAGATCAGGCCCATCAGCTTTTCAGACAGCTTCATTGAACCCATGTCCTTCAATTCCTTGTCAGCCCATTCCTTGGCGTTTGGCGTTTCCTTGATTTCCGGTGGGTACATCTTGTAGATGATGTACGGCGTCGCAATCAGACAGATTACACTTGGCAAGACACCGGCAACGAACCAGCCCAACCAGGTAATGTTAATGTGGAGCGTCTTAGCCAAGGCCACGATAACCAGGTTTGGCGCCATGGCAGTCATGAAGGTTGCGGACGTGATCAAGTTACTGTGGAATTCGGAGAAGACTAAGAAAGAACCAATCTTTTTCCGGGTTCCCTTCTTCGGGTCTGACCCGTAAGTTTCCGCCAGTGACTTAACGATTGGGTAAACAACCCCACCGGCACGGGCGGTGTTACTTGGGATCGCTGGTGAAGTAACCAGGTCGATCCCCATGATTGAGTAAGCCAACCCTAAGCTCCGGTGACCGAAGTTACGGACGAAGACCAGGGCGATCCGCCGCCCCAAGCCGGTCTTAATGAAGCCCCGGGAAAGCATGAAGGCCATCGCAATCAACCAAGCAGAGGAGTTACTGAACGCCGTCAGTGCTTGCTTCATTGGTGACAGACCCACTAGGACCATTACCGTGAACCCAACTAGGGTTGTCCCGGCAATCGGTAGGGGTTGCGTGATACATCCAACAATCGTGGCTACAAAAATGGCAAACATGTGCCAAGCGGCGAGGGAAACACCGTCTGGCCGAACTGGGCCACAGAACCACAGAATTAATCCAATAACGAGTGGCCAGGCCCAGGCCTTAGCCTTGAATTTTGCTAATTCCATTATCTTTTCTCTCTTTCTTATTTACCTAATACTAATCAATTACAGCTCGACGCCGTCAAGAACTTCCTTCATCTTGGCAGCCGAGTATTCCATCTTCTTACTCTCTTCTGCTGACAGGTCGTGTTCCAGAACCTTAACGATCCCACTAGTATTAATTACCGCTGGTACCCCTAAGTAAAGGTCCTTAACGCCGTATTCCCCATCTAATGGGGCGGAAATTGGCAGGGTGACGTTGCGGTTTTCCAAGATGGCCTTAACAATGTAGGCTAAGCACTTGGCAACCCCGTAGAAGGTCGCGCCCTTGCGAGAAATAATCTCGCCACCACGCTTCTTAACGGCTTCTTCTAAGGCCGCGTAGTCGTCTGCGGTTAACTCGGTCGCCGTCTTTAGGGGTTCACCATTGACGGTTGCTTCGTCAAAGGCCGCAAAGGAAGTATCACCGTGTTCACCCATGATGTGAGCATCAATTTCGCTTACCGGTACGTCCAGCTTTGCGGCTAACAGAACGTTTAAGCGGGCACTGTCAAGCGATGTCCCCGTTCCAATAACCCGTTCCTTTGGGAAGCCGGACAGCTTCTGCGTTAAAGTGGTCAGGATGTCAACTGGATTGCTAGAAACCACGAAGATCCCGTGGAAACCACTGTCGACAATCGGCTTAACGATCGTTTTCAAAATCTTGACGTTCTTGTTAACGAGGTCTAACCGGGTTTCCCCTGGTTTACGGGGTACCCCCGCCGTGATTACCGCGATATCCGCATCACTAGCATCAGCGTATTCACCAGCCCGAATAATCGTTGGTGATTCTAATTGGGTAATGTCTTGCAGGTCCATGGCATCCCCCCGTGCCTTTTCCTTATTAAGGTCAACGATTACCAATTCATCTACTTCTTGAGTCGTTTGTAATAACGAGTAAGCAAATGAAGAACCAACCGCACCATCACCAACTAGGACAACCTTGTGGCGACGTTTAATCATACAGAATTCCTCCCTGAATGAGAATTAAATAATTGCTTGAGGCCCGTTTGAGCCCCGAATATTAATAATCAGTTTACTTTAGGTTGCGAGCGTACAGGGTAACCTGTTGACCCGCCTGACGACCAAAGACGATCGTCTCGGCAATTGAGTTACCGCCGACCCGGTTGTTACCGTGTAATCCACCGGCAACTTCACCCGCAGCAAAGAGCCCCTTGATAATGTCACCATTACCATCAAGTACCTGCGTCTTTGGCGTAATGTGGATACCACCCATCGTGTAGTGGATAGCAGGGGCAATGTGGATGGCAAAGAAGCCCGGCTTGGTAATTCCCCGGTCCATCCCGGTGGTCCGGTGGAACTCAGTGTCGTCGTGGCTTTCAACCGCCTGGTTCCAAGTATCAACCGTTGCCTTCAATGTGGCTGGATCCATCTTCAGATTCTTAGCCAGGTCTTCAATGGTGTCACCATGAACAACCAGGCCCACCTTGTCGTAGAATTCGATGGCCTTCGCCCGGTCCCGGATTCCCTGGTCAAAGATCAAGTAGGCACTGTGTTCTGGTAATGCCGTGATTGCATTCGAAACAATCTTCCGGGTGTTCAGTTCGTTAATGAACCGTTCCCCGCGGGCGTTTACCAGGATGGCCCCTTCACCACGGACCGCTTCCCCAATCAGGTAAACATGGGGGTTATCTTGCTGAACGGTGGGGTGCACTTGAACCAGGTTCATCTGCATCAGTTCGGCACCAACGTTTTCCGCCAGCTTCAAACCATCACCGGTTGCCCCTGGTTGGTTAGTGGTCTTGTAGTCCTTCAGGTCCGGACGGAAGCGCTCGATGTATTCCTTAGAAGCACCGAAACCACCGGTTGCCAAGATCACGGCCTTAGCGTGAACGGTCTTAGTGAGGTCACCAGATTGAACTTCCACCCCATTGATCCGACCATCCGTGGCCCGTAAGAGCTTAGTCACCTTGGCATTGTTAAACACTGGAATATTTTCCTTAGCAACCACCCCTAGCAGGCTTTGGACAAGGAAACCACCGATTGGTGCCATGCTAGCTGGACGGTGAGTCCGCTTCTTAGACATCCCACCGGTCACCGTGATGTCATCAAGTTTGATGTCATGGTCGGCTAACCAGTCGATTGCGGGAGCGGTGTGGTAAACGAAGTAACCAAGCATGTCCTTGTCGTTTAACCGGCCACCATCCTTATAAGTTTCATGATAGAAGTCAGCAACGTTATCAATGACACCATGCTGTAACTGGACGTTAGTTTCGGCCGCGTTCATTCCAGAAGAGGCCCGGTTGGTGTTACCACCCAGTTCTTCTTCCTTTTCAACAACGGCGACCTTCATCCCCAGTTCATTTGCTTGAATGGCAGCAGCCAGGCCGGTACCACCGGAACCGATGATAACGACATCATAGTTGTCGCCTAACTTGCTAACTGATAATGGTTGAAACTTTTCTGCCATTATTAATTATCTCCTTTTTAATAAGTGACTAGTCCTGACGGTCAGCATTAGTCATCTTGAGCATATCCATCCATTCATCGTACTGTTCTTCAGTCACCTTGCCAGACTTCAATGCGGCTTCCTTCAGCGTGCTGCCCGCCTTATCAGCGGCTTGGGCAATCTTGGCGCTGTCGTGGTAACCAATGTGTGGTGACAGTGCAGTAACCGTCATCAGTGAGTTATCAACTAATTCTGCCATCCGCTTTTCGTTAACGGTCAAGCCCTTAACACAACGGTCGGTGAAACCGGTAATCGTTCCGGCTAACAGGTCAGCTGATTCAAGGAAGGCATCGATCATAACCGGCTTGTAGACGTTCATTTCGAAGTTCCCTTGTGAAGAAGACATCGTTACTACGGTATCGTTACCGAAGACCCGCAGTGCCGCCATCGTAACGGCTTCGGCTTGGGTTGGGTTAACCTTACCTGGCATGATTGAGGAGCCCGGTTCGTTAGCAGGAATGTTTAATTCATCATAACCAGCCCGGGGACCAGAAGCCAAGAAACGAATGTCTTGGGCAATCTTGAACATGTCAGCGGCCAGGGTCTTCAAGGCACCGTGAACAACGTCTAAGCCTGAGTGGTTAGCCAGGCCGTAGAACTTGTTGCTCTTGGCAGTTAAGTTCAAGCCGTAAACTGCTGATAACTTTTCAGCAATCTTTTCTGGCATCCCTTCAGCAGCGTTCAGGCCAGTACCGACGGCGGTACCACCGATGGCCAGTTCGTTTAAGGTTGGTTCCAAGGTCTTGATGTAGTCAAGGTCGTGTTCCAAGGCGGCAACATAACCAGATACTTCTTGACCAAACGTCAACGGAACGGCGTCTTGCAAGTGGGTCCGGCCAACCTTAACCGTCTTCCAGTACTTATCTTGCTTAACCTTCAGTTCATCAATTAAGTGTTGAACCGCTGGCTTCAGCTTATCGAGGGCTTCCAAGGCCACCACGTTCATTGCGGTTGGGAAAGTATCATTGGAACTTTGCCCCTTGTTAACATCATCATTAGGCAAAATTTCAATGGCGGGGTTGAGTTGGTGAGCCTTGTGGGCAACGACTTCGTTAGTGTTCATGTTGGTTTGCGTACCAGAACCGGTCTGGTAAACCTTCAATGGGAAGTCCTTGCGCAAGTCTTCATCACTTAATGCGAGCAATTCATCAATTGCCTTCACAATCAAGTTACCCTTTTCATCAGAGATGGCATTGGTTTCCATGTTAGCTTGGGCCGCTGCCTTCTTAATGTTCAGCAATGCACGGATGATTGCCAATGGCATAAACTGCCCGGTTGGGAAATTGTTACGACTACGTTCCGTTTGTGGTCCCCACAATGCGCTTGCGGGAATTTTAACGGGGCCTAACGTGTCTTCTTCTGTCCGGTAATCTGACATAATAAGTACCTCCAATGTATTATCATGCAATAACAACTTGTGAAATGTTACACATCATTACGCCATTATCCTAACTCACGCCCCCCGCGATAGTCAAACCTTTAACATTCTATAAATTTCACTTATAACTGTTGACACAAGTCGCGTCATGTTAGCCTTTTCAAAAACATGCCGTGATTTTTTCACAAGTCCTTTTAAAATAAAAAATGCCCAGAAACTTAAGAAAGTTCCTTGAGCATTCTTAAAATCCAGCTCAATATCACAAGTCTAATTGGCGATTTTGTTCAATTTGTACAATTATCTGGGTGATCACCTGACCAAACTAATACTTAGCCGTCCAGGTCATCTTTTCAACCGCCGCTTTGGCATCGGTGATCCCAGCACCGGCAAGGCCCTGGTCAATGGTTGACTGGGCAACCGTAATGGCTACCCGCTTAGAAAATTCTGCTAACTTATCAACTGGCGGTAAGACGGCTGCCCCCGGCTTGTCGGGGTCCACAATCCCACTTAAGGCGTGGGCGGCAGCAGCGATCATCTCGTCGTTCAATACCTTTGCCTCTGCAGCCAGGGCCCCAAAACCAACACCAGGGTAGATCAAGGCGTTATTGGCCTGGCCAATGGCGTAGTCGACACCGTTGTAACTAATCGTCCCAGCAGGAATCCCGGTAGCAACTAGTGCCCGCCCGGCGGTCCACTTCAATAAGTCCGCCGCGGTCGCTTCCGCCAACTTAGTAGGGTTCGACAGTGGGAAGATTACTGGACGCGCAGTGTGGGCCGCCATTTCCTTAACAACCGCCTCGCTAAAGGCACCTGGCTGGGTGGAGGTCCCGATCATCACCGTGGGGTGGACCGCCTTAACAACCGCCAGCAGGTTCGTCAGTTCAGCCGCGTTACTAAATTCAGCCCGTTGACGGGTAAATGGCTTTTGCTTTGGCGTCAGACCTTCAGTGTCATCAAACAGTAAGCCCTGCTTATCGACTAAGTAGAAGTGCTTTTTCGCTTCCTCTGGTGACAGGCCCTGGCGAACGAGTTCTTCACAGAGCATCTTGGCAATCCCCATTCCGGCCGTCCCAGCGCCAAAGGTCAAGAAGGTCTGGTCGGTAATTTTTTCCTTTGAGATGTTCATTGCCCCGAGGACCCCAGCAAGGGAAACAATCCCGGTACCTTGGATGTCATCATTAAAGGTTAAGATTTGATCCTGGTACTTATCAAGAATTTGGGCCGCGGTACCCCGGCCAAAGTCTTCAAAGTGTAAAAGGCTCTTTGGGAAAAGATCTTCAACCTCATCGACGAAGCGGTCAATGAAGTCAAAGTATTGCTGCCCCCGAACCCGGTGTTCACGGTTACCAAGGTAGTTCGAGTCCTTTAAGAGCTTTTCATTATCCGTGCCGGCGTCGATAGAAACGGGGAGGACCTGGGCCGGGTTGATACCGGCGGCGGCCGTGTAAACCATCAGCTTACCAACCGAGATGTCGACCCCATTGACGCCCCAGTCACCGATTCCAAGGATCCCCTCCGCATCGGTAACCACGATCAAACGAATATCACGACCGTCTGCCGCATCCGTGAGTTCTTCTTTAATGTCTTCCGGGTGGTTAACATCGAGGTAAGCAGCATCCTGGGGCCGTAAGTAACGTTCATCATATTGCTCGATTGATTCGGCAATTACCGGGTCATAGACAACCGGCATGAATTCAGTGATGTGGTGCTGCATCAAGTAGAAGAAGAGGGTTCGGTTGTTGTTGAAGATTTCCATCAGCAGGTGGCGCTTCTCGATTCCGGAGCCCTTAGATTGGTATAGTGCATAGGTTTCGGCTGCCTGTTCTTCAATTGTCCGGACGTGGTTAGGCAACAGCCCCATCAAGCCGAGTTTTTTTCGTTCAGCCATTGTGAAGGCCGTTCCCTTGTTTTTAAACGGATCATTTAAGATTTGCATTCCCTTACGCATTGTTGTCACTATCCTTTATGTCTTTCCGATTAACTTAACGCCACCAGTATATGGGGGACTAAAATCTATAGTCAAATTTGTGCTATGCTATAAATAAAGTTGATCTTACTAAGCAAATCGCCCGTCAATAAAGGAATCAATTATGAAAATTAAGGATCTTAAATATTATCAAGAACTAGTAAATTGTCAAAATTTTTCGCAGGTGGCCAGCCACTTTAACGTCAGCCAGCCGACCATTACGATGGCCATTCAGCGACTGGAAAAAGACTTTGGTGCCAGCTTCTTTATCCGCGACCACGCCCACAAACAGCTCCACATTACCCCAGCGGGCCAGCAGTTTGCCAACCATGTTAAGGTAATCTTAAATGAGCTAGCGATTGCCCACCAAGAAATTGCCCGCACTCAGTCCACCCGGATCCGGTTTGGTCTACCACCGATCATTGGTAATTATTATTTTCCGGCGCTGACCCCGATGCTAATGCGGGCCAACCTGATGCAAAACCTCGATATTTACGAACACGGGTCGCGTGAACTACTCAAGATGCTCGAGCAGGGGCAAATTGATGTCGCCCTTCTCGGCTCCTTGACGGCCCTCCACCAGGACCGCCTGCGTACCCACGAGTTTGTCCAGTACCCCTTTAAAGTGGTGGTCAGCAAAAGCCACCCGTTAGCCAACCAGCCGACGGTTAAATTTGCCGACCTGCGCAACGAACAATTTATCATGCCGGGAAGTGAATTCTTCCACGAGCAGGCCTTCAAGCAGATGTGCCATGGCGCTCACTTCCGGCCCCACGTGCTCTTCCGGACGCCGGACATCCATGTTATCAAAGCGATGGTGGCGGAAAAGATCGGGATCTCTTTCTTAGCGAGCCTCGCGATCGACCCGGCCGACCCGGTCGTGGGGGTCCCGATCGCCAACCAAGACCAGCCCCTTTTCCGCCTGTCCCTCGCTACCCGGGAAACTGAGGTCTTCTCCACCCAGCAAAAGCAACTGTGGGATCTCTTAGCTCAACAAGGAAAATAAAGGAGGGGTTATGGCATAGGCTCTACAACCTAGCTAAAACACAAACGGTACAATACACAAATAGGCCTCCAATGCTCGACAAAAGCAACGAACACTGGAGGTCTATTTGTGCTTGTGGGAAGTTCCTACAGGCTTATTTCACTTCAAAAGACGAACTAATAAGCTAGTCCTGTCTCCCTTTTATAGAAGGATGCAACCTTTAAGAAAGCATCAACATAAATACACTCAAAGTAATAATTGCTAAGATAGTTGTATAGAATTGCGTAGCAGCCATTTCAGATTCCCCACTCTTGTAACGAATGGCTAAACTTGTTGGCATTGTTGCGGTTGGGATAGCCAACGTAACAACTGCAATTCGAATAACATTGGACGGAACGTTGCACAGCAACATAATTCCCCAAATAATAGCAGGAACAGCGATATTCTTAAGAACAGTGTTGAGAGCAATTTGCTTAGTAAGCTTAAGGTCACGAGTATAGAGAATAATACCGGTAGCAAACATTGCCAACCCTCCAGAACTTTTACCCAAAGTTGTAAAGGTATTGGCTAATTGCTCAGGCATCTTCAATCCGCAAAGAGCTAGAATGAAGGCAGAAAGTGCTGAGAATACCAAAGGTTTCTTTAGCGTTTGTTTAATTCGTTCACCTATCCCAACGTGTTCACCACTGATTGAGGCCATTTGCCCGAAAATAATCGGTAAGAGGATCACATTAATCAGTAAAGTAGAAATACCGATATCAATCGATGCAATTGATTCTGCAAAAAGCA
Source organism: Candidatus Limosilactobacillus intestinipullorum (assembly GCA_019117185.1). Taxonomy (GTDB): domain Bacteria; phylum Bacillota; class Bacilli; order Lactobacillales; family Lactobacillaceae; genus Limosilactobacillus; species Limosilactobacillus intestinipullorum. The sequence goes on from DXAF01000048.1 coordinate 33,505, forward strand.
AAGGCAAAATAGCAGAACCAATAAATGGAACAGATGGATCAGCAATTGACAGTGCTCGCAATGCCGAAATCCGACTATCAACATGACCAATCTTTCGAATAATGAACCAAGCAACGGCATACGTACCAACCATTCCAACAAGGATCCAGCAGGCTAACGGAATATCAGCGATAATAACCTTTCGTGGTGTTCCAAGGATTCCTGCAAAGATATTCATTGGTAATGCATATTTCAGTACCAATTTTGTTAACTTTCGACTATCTTTATCATCAAAATCGCCAATCTTAGCCCCTAGCATTCCAAGACAAATGGTGATGACAATTGGTAGTAAGGCAAAGAATAAAGTGACAATCATCTTAATGGCCTCCTAACTAGCCCCGTTTAACTTTCTTATCTAAGACCTTGTTCAAAATGCCGCCAAAGTGATAATCATCGATATCATCTTGTGAGTCAAACCGCAGCTTAGCGGTAAATTCGGTCTTCTTACCATTTTCGTCTGTGGCGGTTACTTGAACATCCTGATCTGGTGTTATCTTCTCTGGCAGTGCAATATCAAAGCTTTCTTTTCCTGTTAAGCCCAGTGTATCGGCATTTTCACCATTCTTAAATTCTAGTGGGACGACGCCCATCATTACCAGATTCGACCGGTGGATCCGTTCAAACGACTCTGCAATTACGGCTTTAACACCAAGCAGTTTGACGCCCTTAGCGGCCCAATCACGTGATGAACCCATCCCGTAATCTTTACCGGCAAGGATCAGTAACTCCGTACCGTCCTTTCGATATTGCTGGCTAGCTTCGAAAATCGTCGTAATCTCATCAGCAGGTAGGTAGTTAGTAAAGCCACCTTGTTTACCATTAGCAAGTTGGTTATGCAAGCTATAGTTAGCTAGCGTTCCCCGGGCCATGACATGGTGGTTCCCACGGCGACTACCATACGTGTTGAAGTCATTTGGCCGGACACCCTTACTTGCTAAGTACTTACCAGCAGGTGTACTCGATAGGATAGCTCCGGCAGGTGAAATATGATCCGTCGTAACGGAATCCTTAACTTTAGCCAATACACGCATATTCTTAAACTTCGGCAATTCGTTGATCCCTTTAATCTGATTATCAAAATATGGCGGATTAGCAATATACGTTGACTGATCGTCCCAGTCGAAGGTTTCTGATTCATTAACCTTTAATTTATTCCACTCTTCGTTCCGGTTAAAGATATTCTGATAGGCTTTCTTATAAATATCTGTTGAAACATACTTCTTGGTATACTGGTCAATCTCTTCAGTTGATGGCCAGATGTCCTTAAGATAAACATCATTGCCTTCCTTATCCTTACCGATTGGATCAGCTTGTAAGTTAATACGTACATTTCCTGCCAAAGTATATGCAACAACTAAGATTGGCGAAGCTAAGTAGTTGGACTTGATATTCGGGTGAACCCGACTTTCAAAGTTCCGGTTACCACTTTCGACAGCTACGCTAACCAGGTCCTTGCGACGAGCAAGTAGGTCTTCCAGTGCTGGATCAAGCTTACCGGAGTTACCAATGCAGGTTGTACAACCAAAGGCCACAATGTTAAAGCCAAGGTCATCCAGGTACTTCAGTAAGCCCGCGGACTTAAGATAATCACGAACTGCTGGTGATCCAGGTGCAAATGAGTGCTTAATCCGTGGTGAAATCTTCATTCCCTTTTCTACTGCTTTTTTAGCTAGTAGTGCCGCACCAATCAAAACGGTTGGGTTAGAGGTATTTGTACAACTCGTAATCGCCGTAAGTAAAATATCACCAGCCTTAACATCAACCTTTTCGCCGGTACTCAAGGTGACCTCTTCATGATTGTTGATAGCTTCTGCTGGGAGCCCGAAGCCATGATTACCATTTGGTGCGGAAACTGACTTCTTAAACTCTGCTGGGACATCATTTAGCTTAATAATATCTTGTGGACGTTTTGGACCGGCGACACTCGTTGTAATCTTTGAGAGGTCAATATCAATAACCGTAGAGTAGTTGATATTAGCTTGCTTATCAGCATCATAATACATGTCATTATTCTTCAAGTAATCATTGATCAACTTGATCTGCTGTTCATCACGACCAGTCAAGTGTAGATAATCATCAGAATGCTTATCAAATGGGAAAAAGCCACAAGTTGCACCATATTCTGGCGACATATTAGCAATTGTTGCTCGATCAGCAACTGACAGGTTTTCATAACCATCGCCAAAGTACTCAACAAACTTTCCAACAACGTTAGTCTCACGAAGACGGTGCGTAATAGTCAATGCTAAATCAGTTGCTACGACTCCTGATGGTAGCTTACCAGTCAAGTGAACACCAACGACCTGTGGAATCAGGAAGCTTGATGCCGTCCCCAGCATAGCTGCTTCAGCTTCAATACCACCAACACCCCAGCCAAGAACACCTAGGCCGTTAATCATCGTAGTGTGGGAATCGGTCCCCAGGACGCTGTCTGGATATAAGACCTTGTTCTTTTGTTGAACAACCGGCGACAAGTATTCTAGGTTAACTTGGTGAATAATTCCCGTATCAGGAGCCACCACTTTAAAGTTATTAAAGGACTTTTGAGCCCACTTGATCATCTGGTAACGTTCATGGTTCCGTTCAAATTCTTTCTTTTGATTATAGGCAAAAGCAGCGGCATTACCAGCACGATCAATTTGTACCGAGTGATCAACTACCATGTCTACCGGAATCTCTGGGTTAATTTTCTCCGGGTCAAGTCCCATCTTCTTAGCTGCTGAGCGGAGGGAAGCTAAGTCAACAATTGCTGGCACCCCAGTCAAATCCTGCAAAATAATCCGTGATGGGTAAAAGTCAACGGTCTTATCGGAGTTTTGGTTCCAGTTAAGAATATTTTTAATATTGTTCTCTAGATTTTCTGGCTTACTGTTACGAGCAACATTTTCTAGTAATACCCGAATTGTGTAAGGTAATGTTGAAAGATCGACATTATGTTCCAAGGCAATTTTCTTAATATCATAAAATTGGTATCCGTTATCTAATGTTGTAATGTAAGAATTCTTCTCCATTTCTACTCCTCCTAACATGAGTAACACCAACTATTAGAAATTTGCTTTCCTTGTTTCAACTTTCACAATCATCTTACACCCTACTTTTAATATTCTTTAAAATAAAATTGTATTTTTGCAATTTTTAAATCTATTTAAAATAATAAAACGTTTCCTATGCATAATCATTCTTAATCATTTATATAAAGGTGATACATTTAATTGTGAATAACTATTCTATTTAGCAAAATAAATAGCACTTGCATCGATTCATAAACCGATGCAAGTGCTTTTATTAAAATCTAGTCTTCAATCGTAACCTGGTCCATCACAACGTCTTGTTTAGGCTTGTCCATGCCGTTACGGTCGACCTTGCTGATTTGCTTAACAACGTCCATCCCCGCGATAACCTGGCCAAAGACTGTGTGACGGTGGTCCAGCCACGGGGTCCCACCGTGCTCTTGGTAGAACTTAATTACTTCTTCCGGATAGCCGACCGCCTTCATCTCGTTGATCATGTTCGCCGGAACGTGCTCGTTTGAAACAATAAAGAACTGGCTCCCATTCGTATTTGGACCGGCATTAGCCATCGAAAGGGCCCCGGAAAAGTTAAACAGCTCATCCGAAAATTCATCCTCAAAGGCCTGACCAAAGATGCTCTCACCACCACGGCCAGTTCCGGTGGGGTCCCCACCTTGGATCATGAAGTCTGGAATGACCCGGTGGAAAATTACCCCGTCATAGTAGCCCTTCTTAGCGAGCTTCGTGAAGTTTTCAACCGTCTTTGGTGCTTCTTTTGGGAACAATTGCACCTTAATCTCGCCCAAACGGGTCTTAATGGTTGCCTTGGGGCCAGTCACCTGGTCCAAGTGTAGTTGTGGATATTCCATTGCTATTCCTCATTTCTGTTTTAACTTCGCTAGTCCTGACTAATACGCAGTACGCACGCACCCTTTATGTTACCGCCCTTTACGTGGCGAAGGGCCTGGTCGGCCTGTTCAAATGGGTACTCAGTGACAGCCGGCTCAATGTGCAGCCGGTCGGCCAGCGTTAAGAATTCCTCCCCATCCCGCCGGGTATTGCTTTCAATACTAGTAACCACCTTTTCGTGGAAGAGGTCATCCTGATAGTTCATTGCTGGGACGTCAGACATGTGGATGCCCGCCAGTGCTAGGGTCCCACCTGGCGTCAAGCTCTCCAGGGCCGGTGGGACCATGTCCCCGACCGGTGCAAACATGATTGATGAGTCAAGTGGAACCGGCGCTGGGTCATAAGCCCCCTGGGCCGACGCACACCCGAGCTGCCGAGCAAACGCCTGTGCATCTTTGCCCCGGGTAAAGACGTGAACCTCGATTCCCTGGGCCAGGGCGATCTGCGCGGTAATGTGGGCCGAACCACCAAAGCCATAGAGACCCAGCCGGCCGCCTGCGGGAACGTTAGCCCGCTCAAAGGCCCGGTAGCCAATGATTCCCGCGCATAACAGTGGGGCAGCAGTAAGGGAGTCAAAGCGTTCCGGGATTCGGTAAGCAAATCCTTCCGGCACTGTTACGTATTCGGCATAGCCACCATCATGGTCCCAACCAGTATAGACGGAGTGGGGACACAGGTTTTCATGACCCGACCGGCAAAACTTGCAGACACCACAGGCATGGCGGAACCAGGGGATCCCAATCCGTTCGCCAAGGTTAAAGCGCTGGGTATCCGGCCCCTGGGCAACCACTTTACCGACAATTTCGTGGCCTGGGGTTACGTGTTCCTTGTGGACTGGCAGGTCACCCTCCGTTACGTGTAAGTCCGTATGACAAACACCACAGGTTAATACCCTTACTAAGACTTCCCCTCGTTGTGGAGTGGGAACCGGCTTTTCCACCAGTTTTAACGGTGCCCGTTGCCCATCAATTGGGCCGGGAGTGGTCACTGCCCATGCCCGCATTGTTTCTGGAATCTCTTCACTTTCTGTTGCCATCATAATTCCTCGTTTCCATCATAAATTAACCTTATTGTACCGCGAAACCGACTATTGGTAACGCTGCTGAAGGTGGTTAATCATCGTGCCCCACCGTTCTTGACACTCGTTAATATCTAACTGGCGGTTAATTGATTGGTCATCCTTAGCCGCCCGCGTCAACCCCCGGGGACCACCGATGTCTTCAATTATCCCGCTACCAAAGCCGGCACATAGGTGGGCATGTCCGTCATTTTGCCGCCACGACCAGGTAGTGCGGTCAACCAACCTAATGTTAAATTCCCAGGAATCACCGAAGTCATACTCTAACGTAAAATGGTCACCAACCTGGTAATCGCCCAGCCAGTGGTCAGTTAAATTAGTGGTCTTGGCAATCCCGTTGCCCATCTGGGGTAGTTGGTAAACGTTAGTACCGTCGGTTAACTCAAAGAGGTGGTTACCCCGCACCTTAAAAAGGGCTAGCACCTGCATGCAAAACTTGTCCAACCGGGTATCGCCACCCACCATAAATTTTCGCCACATCTTAGGACGATAGTCAGCCAGTTGCACTTCAACCGTAAAGCACTTTCGCGCGTACCGGCGGGGGGCTGCCAAACTCTGCCACCGCTTATCCAGGCGGAGCTGCAGGCGGTCGAACACGTTTTGGAGCTGGTAGCGGTCCTGTTTGAGGTATAGGTCGGACCGCCCCTGTTCGATTGCCTGGGCAAACTGCTCAAAGTCACCGTTGCTAAAAAGCTTTTGCACACACATGAACTGGGCAAAGTCCCGCAGGGCAACCGCAATATCCCTTAGTCGCCCATCTGAAATGCCCTCATCACTATTTTCCTGATAGTGCAGTAGGTAGTAATACGGGAAGGTTAAATCATCAAGCGGCGAAACCCCTAACGCTTCACAGTAGGAACAATAATCAGTTGCCACGTCCGTATTACGATCAATGACCTCGTCGCTTTGGCTGGCCCGTGATAGGTGGTTACGGTAATCCTGAATAAAGTGCTGGTTAACGGCCACCGCGTTCATGATATCATTAAGCGACGTCGACCGGTAAAGGTAGGAGCGGTTGTGCTCATTTAATTGCGGGTGCGCTGGCAGGTGGTAGTTCATCATTACATATTGTTCGAGAACATCCATCACCGTCAAGTCGGTATCTTCAACCGTAGTCTCTTCCGCTAGCTGGTGGGCAATGCGGACGTTGGTAGGCTGTTCTTCCCAGTCAATAACATCAACCGGGTTATCAAGAATTTGCTGGTACTGGTCCAACTGCTGACTAGTCCGGCCACTGATTTTATTAGTAAAGTGAACCTTGCTAAATTGATCATCACGGAGCAGGCGGATCTTAGCGTGGGGGATCGCGGCAACTTCTAAGAGGCTTAAGAACTCCCGTTTAAACGCCGCTACGAAGGACCGGGAATCATTAAAGCGTTGCGGGTGGCGGACAATCACCGGCAGGGCCAACCCGTTGTTCATAATAATCATAAAGTCACCAGTTGTCCGGACCGACCAGGATAGCTCATCATTTGTGAGGTTCTTTTGCGGCGTCCGCGCGTTGATGTGGAGGTACTGCGCGGTCGAATAATCAACAGCAATAATCACCTTTACCAGCTCCTTTACTCAGTATGTCTACCTTTATTGTGACAGATTAGCTTTGCTAAGACAAATATTTACAAACCACTGGAGGAAGCTAAAATAAGGGTATTAACTAATTAACCCAAGGAGGGCCACCATGAGTAAGCTGAAACTTGATATTTTCGACCTAAAGAGGCTCCAACTTAATAAAAGTAAGCAGGAACTAATGACTGCGGGACAGGAGCGACAAGCTGCCGTTTCTAGCCAGCAACTGGCCACGTTTATCCCGGTCGACCGGGACCCCGTCGCCGCAATCAAGATGACTGAATCCAAGATGATCCCGGAACTACTGCCGCTTCGGCACCAGCGCATGCTGGCCAACCGCTTTTCCTTTTTCCGCGGCACGGCGGAATTAATGGAACAAGACCTTAAGCACCAGTATCAAAGCAACATCCCCACCGTCATCAGCGGCGATGCCCACGTTAATAACTTTGGTTTTTACGCCTCCCCTGAACGAAAGCTCCTCTTTGGCCTAAATGACTTTGACGAATCACGGATTGGCAATTGGGAGAGTGACCTCAAGCGGCTCCTGGTTAGTGCCGAGTTGGCCGGTGAGGAAAACGGCTTTGACGCGGACCGCCTGCGGATGCTCCTGGTGCTGACGACTAAAACTTACCGGCACGCAATTAAGCGGGCCAACCGCCTCCCCCTGTCTGACGTGTTCTACTATTCCTTTGAAATTAACGACATGATTGACACCATTGCGGCACTGGGTGACGGTAGCGACCAGATGAACTACCGCCTGCAAAAGATCATCAAGAAAAGCCGGCACAGCAATTCGGAAGAAATCATCCAAAAGATGGGAACCATTAACGACCAGGGCGAACTTGTCTTTAGCGACAACCCACCCCGGGCGAAGCACCTTGGCCCCATCCTCTACCAGCAACTAGTGGCGGGCTATAACTTTTACCGGCAAAACACCCGAGAAGATATCCGCGTTTTGCTGGCTAATTTCCACATTACGGACATTATCCGTTATAGCGTGGGCGTCGGCAGCTTTGGTACCCGCTGTTACCTAATCCTGCTAACCGGGTTAGACGGCAGTCATATCGTTTTACAGGTCAAAGAGGCCCTGCCGCTACGCTATAACCTTCTCAACCTCCAGGTCCAACAGGCAGTTCAAAACGGGATGAAGGCCGGCCGCCGGATCGTTACCGCCCAGCGCGTCCTCCAGTCCAGTTCCGACCCCTTCCTTGCCAGCACCCGCTTTGGTGGCCGTAGCTATTACGTCCGCCAGTTCCGCGACATGAAGGGTTCCATCAATGTTGCCAAGCTCGACTTCGATAGCTTCCAACTCTACTGCCAAGTTTGTGCCCTTAACTTAGCAATGGCCCACTCCCAAAGTCCAACGTCACCCATGATTCGGGGCTACATCAAACACCAAAAAGTTTTAGATGCGGGCCTTGCAGACTGGTCAATTCAGTACGTCGACCAAGTAACCAAGGACTACCAAGCTTTTTTAGCTGCCGTTCAAAACTGATTACATAAATAGGCCCATTCTTTGGCGCTCTTGCCAAATGACTGGGCCTTACTTATTGTCTTGCGAGTCGTTCGTCCCGTACCGGTCCTGCTCGCTAATCATACTGCTCTTCTTTTTGTGCTTGTGGATAAACTCGTCCTCCGCCGCAAAGATCATCAAGAAGTCAATAAAGTTCTTCTTAAACCCCCGTTTAAACCGCGGCCACCATCCTGCTTTCATGTTGCCACCCTCCTTTCCTATATTTTACCGCACCTCGTTCAATATTAGGCAAACTGTGGTAAAATGTTAAGTAAACGTTAAGCGTTTTCTTAAGGAGGAATTCAAACTATGGAACTTTTAAAAGTACCATTCGGTAAGTACAACGACCAAGCGGTTACTAAGTATGTCTTAACTAACGACAATGGCGTTCAAGCTGGGATCCTTAACTTTGCGGGCCTGCTCCAATCATTTAAGGTGCCGACTAAGGACGGTGGTAAGGCCGACATGATCCTGACCTCAGAAAACTTAGATGAATTTACCGGAAACGGTTTCTGCACGAACCGCCTCATCGGTCGGGTCGCTGGCCGGATTGCCGATGGTGAATTTAAGATTGATGGTCAAGAATACCACGTTGAGCAAAACGAAGGTAAAAACACCCTACATGGTGGTAAGAATGGTTTTTACAGTCACATTTGGCACGTCGACGGTACTAAGTTAACCGATGACGCGGTTTCCCTCACCCTGAGCTTAACTCTGACCGAAGAAATGGATAGCTTCCCTGGCAAGATGCACGTAACAGCAACCTACACGTTGGATAACGATGACAACTTGACGCTGAAGTTCAGTGCCACCAGTGATGCTAATACACTCTTCAACCCAACTAACCATACTTACTGGAACCCGGCCAAACCGTCAGCTGCCACGATTGACAACCTAAAGTTATACGTCAATTCGGCTAACCACCTGGCTGTTGACGATGGCAAGATCCCAACCGGGGAAAAGGTTGCTAACGCCGGCACCCCATTTGACTTCAGCACGCCAACTAAGCTGGCCGACGCCCTAAAGCCAATGGCCACCACAAAGGAAAATGGGTTTGATGACATCTGGGAAGTAACGCCAAGTCTCGACAAGCCAGTTGCAACCCTTGAGGACCCCGAAAGTGGCCGGAAGATGACCCTTTACTCCGACCGGAACGGGTTGGTAATGTACACCATGAACTCCGATGACCCTACCGTCTACAACCATGGTGAGGTTCACCCCCACAATGGGATTGCGATGGAAGCCCAGACCCTGTCTGATACACCACACCATCCGGAATTTGGTAACATCGACCTTCATCCAGGTGAAGAAAAGGAATACACCATTAAGTGGCACGTTGAATACTAATTTCCCACCAATATAAAGCGGCCTGCTGCATTCAAAAAATCCGAACGCAGCAGGCCGCTTTAATATTACTGTAAAAATAATCTTTTAGAACAAGGTGTGCTGAATGGTTGTCGTCGACGCAACCGGAACCTTCATCGCAGGCATCCCCGCAGGGTGCAAAACAATCCAGCCAACCTGCTCGCCCTTCTTTAACGGTGCCGTTAGTTGACCGGCGGCTGACTTATGCGACCGGTCTAACTTAAACGTTGGCCGGGCCTGCTGCCACGTGGCCCCCTTTGGCATCCACACCGGGGTGGCCTTTACCAACTTAACCGTCGTGCTATGTTGTTTATTAGCATGAACAACGTGGTGGGTCCGCAGCTTCTTTGGCAGGGCCTTCATGTTGTTCAGCGTTACGGGTTGGTAAGTATTAGCCAGGGCCTCGTAAAATTCCTTTTGCATCTTGGACTGGTCCTTCCAGTCCCCCTTAGTGTGGAGGGCAACAACAATCACCCGGCGCCCGGCATAGGTACCAGTGGAGACGATACACTTACCGGCCGCATCTGTATTCCCAGTCTTTAGACCGTCAATATTCCAATCTTTCGGTGCCGCACCATTTTGTGGTAGCAGGGCGTTAATGTTAACCATGTGCTCCTTGTGGTCGGCACTGACGTCAAAGTCAGCAAACTTAGTGGAAGTAATCTTCAACGTTTCCGGGTACTTCTTGATTACGTACTGAGAGATCAAGCCCAAGTCGCGGGCGGAAAAGAGGTTTTCGGCATCCTTATCCACCCCTTTCAACGCGTGGGCACCCATATAACTGTTTGGCAAGCCCACCATGTTGTAAATCTTGGCATCATGAACCCCGGCCTTGCGGGCGACCTGCTGCATCTTCTTATTAAAAGCCGCCGTGCTCCCCGCATCGGCTAGTGCCAGCGCCTCAGTACTCCCATCGGCTGATACTAACATCATCGAGTCCACCAGTTGCTTAACCGTGTAGCTTTCCCCCGCGTTAAGTTGCACGTTTGAACAACGCGGGTCATTAGCCATCTGAGCAACGCTTGGGCTAATCTTAATCTTTTGATTCCAGCTCAGCTGGTGGTCACGGATATCCTGTTCAATTACCGCCAACGTTAGGATTTTCGTTACCGATGCGATCGGGTAGGTCTTCTTAGCGTTCTTTTCGTACAGGACCTGGCCGGTGTCGGCATCAATTGCGTACGCCGACCGGGCCTTCATCTGGTAAAAAGCATTGCTATCGGCCTGGGCAAATCCTCCCAGGCTCGCCAAGCTGAGGTTGAAACTCAGTAGTACTAATAGCCACTTCATTATCAACTTAATTCTTCTCATGATTTACTTGTCAATTACTCCTTTTTGATATACCCACCTATCATAGCTGAAAATTACCAATTTGAACATAACGATTCTCTTACAATTTATAATTCCAAAAGCTTGGTTAAGTTTCACGAACTTAGCTTTTCTTTTTGCAAATTAACGGTATTATTGTAAGTATGTCAATCATGTTTAATAAGGAGAATCACACCATGCCATCTCGGTTCAAACGGCGCAAACGCACCTTCTGGATCATAATTATTCTTATTGTTTTAGCCATCTGGGGAATCCACCGCTATGGCTCCCTCGATAGCCGCCTTAAGAGTGCCTGGAACAAGGTTATCTACACCTCAAACGATAATGTGGCCATTGCGGTCTATTCCCCCCGCACTCACCGTATTTACTCTGCCACTAACGCTCCCGGCCACCGTTTTCACACCGCCAGCACGGTGAAGGTCGCAATCTTGGCTGGACTCCTGGCTAAGCAGTCCAATAGCCTTAGTGACCACCAATACGGCCTCGCCAAGGCCATGATTGAGCAAAGTGACAATGATGCCACCACCGCCCTATTCGAAGACCTCGGCGGCCAGTCGGGCCTGCAGAACACCTTCGACCGGTTTGGGATGTCGAGTTCGACGGCCCGGAAAAACTGGGGGCTGTCAATCACGACCCCCCGTGACCAGATTAAGCTCTTAAATAACATTTTTTACCGATCTAAGCTTCTTTCCCGCCAGGACCAAAATACCATTGGGAGCCTGATGAGTGCCGTCGAAGCCGACCAAAGCTGGGGAATTTCCGCGGATAGTAACCGCTTTGCCATTAAAAATGGTTGGCTCAATTACGGTAAGGCAAAGTGGATCGTCAATAGTATTGGCTACGTTAAAAATAACAACGGAACGGACTATACCATTGCAGTTTACACCGACGACAATTCCACGATGCAAACTGGTCAGCAGACCATCGAACAGCTCGCCCGGGTAACCAAAAGTTTAATGGAATAATGGCTATTGAGAACTGGAAACAGTCACGCTGTTCGCCTAGTGTTAGAATTAGTACTAAGGATATTCAAGGAGGGACCATGATGACGATTACAGATAACTACCTACAATTAGCCGACGGAAACAAGATTCCCCAAGAAGGGTTCGGCCTGTACAAGGTTACCGGACAAGAAACGATGACCCAGGCCATCCAAAATGCTTATAATGATGGCTACCGGTTATTTGATACGGCCCAGCTGTACGGTAACGAAGCGGAGGTTGGGGCGGCATTTAAACAGCTCCAACTCCCTCGGGAAGAAATTTTTGTCACAACCAAGGTCGCTGAAGATAACCAGGGCTATGACCAGGCGATTGCCTCCGTCAAAGAGTCCCTGGCCAAGCTCCAACTGGACTACGTTGACCTCTTACTCGTCCACTGGCCAATCGAGCGGGCCTTTTTCGATACGTGGCGGGCGTTTGAAGATATGAAAAAGGCGGGCCTTACCAAGTCGATCGGGGTCAGCAACTATGAGATGATCCACCTCCAATACCTCGCTACCCAGGCCCATGAGATGCCGGTTGTCAACCAGGTTGAGCTGCACCCATTACTGACTCAAAAGCCACTACTCAAGTTTAACCATGACCATCAAATCGTTACCCAGGCATGGAGCCCACTGGGTCGCGGGGCCGTCCTTGACCAGGCAGTATTGAAGGACATCGCCACTGCCCATGGCAAGTCACCAGCCCAGGTAATCCTCCGTTGGCACCTGCAATGCGGTGTTTCATTTATCCCCAAGTCCGTTCATGAAGAGCGCATTGCCCAAAATGCTGACATCTATGACTTTTCATTATCTGCTGATGAAATGGCCCGGATTGATGCCTTAAACAACTACCAACGGACCGGCCGGGAGCCAGAACTAGTTTACGAATATAACAAGCAATACTAAACCAATCCATAACGGGGCGGGGGAGCTGTTTCTCCCTTGCCCCGTTTTTTTACGGCCCCTGATCAGCAGTGAACATTCTCCCACATGTTAGCGCCACCACTAGTTGCCATATGTTTTCATTACTGTTTTCATTAATCACTAATTTAACAGTGGTAGAAGCAATTTCAATTGTTTTTGATAAACGTTTGATATTTAAAAGTGAAAGATGTATATTATGGTTGTTGCAAAAATGATAAGCGTTTATCAAAAAATTAAGAAAGTGACTCATGACTATGAATAACAAGAATTCAATCGTTACTAAGCTGGCGTTTCTCTCTGTTTCGTTCATGGTTACCAGTGCTTATGCTATTCAAGGCTCCCTTCCCCAGTTAAAGGCTGCCTTGAACATCACCCAAACTCAATCTGAGTACCTGGTGACAACCCCTTCGTTTGCCGTAATGATCTTCGTGGTCCTCTCACCGTTTATCCAGGAATGGTTCCACATTTCTGATAAGAAGATCATCATGGCTGGGGTAACGATTGTTGGCCTCGCCGGGATCGTCCCAATGTTCGTTAGCAATTACATGACAATCTTGATCTCACGGTTAATCCTCGGTGCCGGTTATGGTTTATACAATTCCCAAGCCATCTCGATGATTTCGGTATGGTACCAAGGAACGGTCCGTGCCCAGATGCTGGGCTGGCGGGCAGCTGCCGAGCAAATCGGTCAGGCCTGCACGTTGACCGCGGCCGGCCTCTTGCTCAGCTTTATCGGCTGGCATGGTTCCTTTGCCGTTTATCTCTTTGCCTTCGTTGTTCTCCTCTTCTTCGCCATCCGGGTTCCTGACGATAGCCAGGCCCAAGATGATGAGGTTAAAGAAGACGACCTGGCCGACGAGCTAGGCGAATCAGTCGACAAGCAAGTTACCAAGATCAGTCCGGTCGTTTACCTGCTCGTCCTCTTTGCCTTCCTCCTCGTTGTGGACTACGTGGGGATGGAAAACCGCTTCCCCGGCCTCGCCGTAACAATCAACGGTAGCCACTACACCGGTTCTTCCATGTTTCTCTCACTGATGCTCATTGGTGCCACGCTGGGGGGAATTTCCTACGGGGCCATCCAAAAGCGTCTCGGTTTTGGTACAGTATACTTAGGACTTGGTTTGATGGCCCTGTCGAACTTCCTCTTTGGCTTTGCCGGTCATAACTTTGTCCTGATGGTGGTGGGACTTCTCCTCATCGGGTTCCCACTACAGCTGGTCTCACCGTTGATCTTCAACCTGTTGCCCGACCTGGCACCTGCCAACCGGCAACCGCTCGTTACTTCACTTTGCCTGATTGGTTTCAACTTTGGTTCCTTCTTCTCTCCTACGATTGCCGAGTGGACGAACCACTTACTATGGCAACCAACCAGTGGGATGGGGCTTGCCGCACCGTTTCCAATTTATGGTGTCGTCTTGATCCTTATCGCCCTAATTATTTTCTTTGCTACTCGTCGCAGTGCTAAATAAGTTAACTAATTTATTGGAGGTTTTTTCTTATGCCAATTCAAAACAAAGCAATGCTGATTACTTATTCTGACTCAATGGGTAAAAACATTAAGGAAACTCACGAAGTATTAAAGAACTACATCGGTGACGCAATCGGCGGTGTGCACCTCTTGCCATTCTTCCCATCCACTGGTGACCGTGGCTTTGCCCCATACCGTTATGATGTCGTTGACTCCGCCTTTGGTAACTGGGACGACGTTGAAGCACTCGGTGAAGATTACTACCTGATGTTTGACTTCATGATCAACCACATCTCCAAGAAGTCCGTCATGTACCAAGACTTCAAGAAGAAGCATGATGACTCCAAGTACAATGACTTCTTCATCCGCTGGGAAAAGTTCTGGGAAAAGGCTAGCAAGAACCGTCCTACCAAAGAAGACATTGACATGATCTACAAGCGTAAGGACAAGGCTCCAGAACAAGAAATCGACTTTGATGACGGTAGCAAGGAACACCTCTGGAACACCTTCGGCGAAGAACAAATCGACATCAACGTTAAGAGCAAGGTTGCTAATGAATTCTTCAAGGAAACCTTAATCGACATGGTTAAGCACGGTGCTGACATGATCCGGCTGGACGCCTTTGCTTACGCCGTTAAGAAGGTTGGTACGAACGACTTCTTCGTTGAGCCAGAAATCTGGGACCTCTTAAACAAGGTTCAAGACATCTTGGCACCATACAAGGCTATCATCCTGCCAGAAATCCACGAACATTACACCATTCCACAAAAAATTTCCGCACACAACTTCTTCATCTACGACTTCACCTTACCAATGACCACCCTGTACACCCTGTACTCCGGCAAGACTAACCGCCTGGCAAAGTGGTTAAAGATGAGCCCAATGAAGCAATTCACGACCCTGGATACTCACGATGGTATTGGTGTCGTTGACGCTAAGGACATCTTGACTGATGATGAAATCAAGTACGCTTCAAACGAATTGTACAAGGTTGGTGCTAACGTTAAGCGGAAGTACTCCAGTGCTGAATACCACAACTTAGACATCTACCAAATCAACTCCACTTACTACTCTGCGTTGGGTGACAACGACAAGGCCTACTTATTAGCCCGGGCCTTTCAAATCTTTGCCCCTGGTATCCCAATGGTTTACTACGTTGGTTTACTGGCCGGCGCCAACGATCTCGAATTACTTGAAAAGACTAAGGAAGGTCGAAACATTAACCGTCACTACTACAGCAAGGAAGAAGTAGCCAAGGAAGTTCAACGGCCAGTTGTTAAGAACCTCTTAGAACTACTCTCCTGGCGGAACAAGTTTGCCGCTTTTGACCTCGATGGTTCCATCGATGTTGAAACGCCAAGCGACACGACTATCAAGATCACACGGCAAGACAAGGATGGCGCTAACGTGGCGGTCCTTGAAGCCAATGCCGCTAACAAGACCTTTACGATCACGGCCAACGGCGAAACGGTAATGGAACAAAAGTAATCTCTTCTTAAGTCTCCCTAATAAATCTACAGTAAAAAACTGGGTTTCAGTGACTGCAACAATCACTGAAACCCAGCTTTTTCTATTTTAAATATTATTAGTCATTCCCGCGGTTAACCAGGATATCACCAATTGTCTGATCGACCTTCTTTGCCTGTACCCACTCCTTTGTCCGGGCCAGGTAGTCCTGGTGGTCCGGGCTCGCAATGTGCTTTCGGTAGGTCTCCTCGGATTGGAAAACCTCGTAGATTACCCACTCCGTCGGTTGGCCTTCCTTGGTTCCCGCATAAATTGCAAGGATCCCGGGGTCACTTTTAATCGCGTTATCCAATTGGGCCGCCACCACCTTCTTAAAATCAGCGAGGTGGTCAGCCGCCACGGAAATCGAAACGATGTTGATCCACAAGTCATTGGGCGTGCTAATGTTGAGGGCAACATCTTGGTGGCTCATGAACTGAGGCGCCAAGTCAATTACTTGGTGATCAACAATTATATCCGCCAATTGCTGGTCAAACTGCTGGTAGGTCGGTGCTTGCCGGTGAGCCTGGTAGGACTTTTCATCGTTAAACACTTCAAAAGCAAAGTTATTCGTGATGTCATCTGGTTGGTGGGAGGAATACATCCCCAAAGTACCATCTTCAATCGCCACCGCCGTGATCATGTCACCACGGCTGGCGTTTAGGTATTGGTCATGGGTATCAGGGGCCGTTTTAATTAAATGCATCTTAAAGACGACGGAATTGTTCATATTCATCATTTTTTAGGATCCTCTTGATAATTGGTAATGGTTATATGATATGACAAAAACTAGTTCAAAGTAAACCAAAACCTCCCTGGCAATGATTAAATTGGTCGGCGTTGTTTCACGAAAGTGTTATAATAAAAATTGTAATTGGGATTATACAGAAGGGAGACTTTTCCAATGCCTATGAATCCAAACAAAGCACAAGACGTCTGGAAGGACGCCGGTGAACACGTCCAATTTACGGTCCTCGAACTTAACCGTAAGGACCAAGCAAAGGAACAAGAAGCGATCCAAGAATTTGTTGACCGTTATCAAGCAATCATCCGTTCATTGCGGATTCGCGATAACAAGGGGAACCTGAAAGCATCACTCGGCTTTAGCAGTGATGCCTGGGACTACCTATTCCCCGACGCACCAAAGCCAAAGGAGTTGGAGCCTTACCACACCCTAGCAAGTGAAAAGTACTCAATGCCCGCAACTAGGGGGGACCTCTTCCTCCATATTCGGGCTAATGACGAAGCGGTCGTCTATGAGCTAATCAGCCAGTGCATGCTCTTTCTAAAAGACTTTACCACGGTCGTTGATGAGACGAAGGGCTTCCGTTACTTTGAGGGCCGGGCCATCATTGGCTTCATCGACGGTACTGAAGCACCGCAAGTTGAGGACGCCGCCGACTACGCAATCGTTGGTGACGAAGACCCCTTCTTTGAAAATGGGTCCTACGCCTTTGCCCAAAAGTGGCGGCACCACATGGACATCTGGAATAAGTTAACCACTGAAACCCAGGAAAAGGCCGTGGGCCGTAAGAAATTCTCCGATCTGGAACTAGAAGACGGTGAGAAGTTTAAGAACGCCCACAACGTTGCCTCCCAAGCTAAGATTGACGGGGTTGAGCAAAAGATTGTCCGGATGAACGTTCCATACTCCGACCCCGCTTCCGGGATCACCGGGACCTACTTCATCGGCTACTCTCGTTACTGGAAGGTTACTAAGTTAATGCTTCAAAACATGCTCAAGAACGGTGACTACCTATTGACCTTCTCCGACATCTTGTCAGGACAGCTGTTCTTCATCCCGTCCCGGCCGTTGTTGGATAAAATCGCTGACGGTGAACTTAATTAATGTTGACAATTAACGCTCGCCCTGTTAAGCTAACACCATTCAAATAAACGGAGGGATCAACTATTGAAATTTTAATTCTATACATTTTTACGCAGCTAATTCGACCTTATGAGCGAATTGGCAGCTCCTGTGTAGGATTATCATTTCAATCACTGATCACCATTAATTACTGGTAATTTACAAGTCTTTTAAAGGTCTGTCCTACCTCGGGCAGGCCTTTTTGCGTGCCTTATGAAAGGAACGTGATTAATTTAATGCAACCAATCAATATTCGTAACCTCACCTTTGTCTATCCCGGCCAACCACCCCTGTTTGATAACTGCCAGCTCGACTTTAATAGCAACTGGCGGCTAGGGTTATTGGGTCGCAACGGCCGCGGCAAGACGACCCTTATGAACATATTGCGTGGCCGACTCGATTACCGGGGGACGGTAACCACCAACCTGGCCTTTAACTACTTCCCACTAACGATCAATGACCCCACTACCTTTGCTGACCCGGCCCTACTGGCTAGCTCAGCTGACCGCAATCTTGAACAGTGGCAAATTGAGCGGGAACTAGGGCTGATGGGGGTTGACCCCGCCCTCTTATGGCAGCCTTACCAAACCCTTAGTGGCGGTGAACAGACCAAGGTCCAGTTAGCGACCCTCTTCACCCAAACTGGCGCTTTTTTGTTGCTAGATGAACCCACTAACCACTTTGACCAGGCGAGTCGCCAACAGGTTGCCAACTACCTAGTTCAAAAGCAACGGGGGTTCATCATCACCAGCCACGACCAGGCATTTCTCGACCAGGTTATTGACCACACGCTGGTGATCGAACGCCACCAGCTTGTCCTGTTACAAGGCAACTACTCTGCCTACCGACGCCAAAAAGACCGTCGTGATGAAGAGGCCCGGGCCAATAACCGCCAATTACAAGCCGAAATCAAGACATTGAAGAAGGCCCGCCAGCGGCAAGCGCAGTGGGCCCAGCAGGCGGAAAACGAGAAGAAGCACAATGCCCACGCCGATAAGGGCTTTATCGGCGCTAAGGCTGCCAAGATGATGAAGAAGACGGTTACGACTACTCACCACCTTAATCAGGCTATTAGCGACCGGGTGGGGCTCTTAAAAGATGTTGAGTCCGTCGTACCGCTAACCATTAATTACCAGCCCGACTACCACCAAACGTTACTCACCCTCAACCAGGTGGCCATTGCGATTGCTGGGCACCAACTCTTCCAACCGGTCAGTGCTACCCTTAAGCAACATGAGCAAGTTGCGCTCGTGGGCCCCAACGGTGCCGGAAAAAGTAGCCTAATCCGGGCAATTCTTAACCATTTCCCAGGAAATATTTCTGGAGAAATTAGTCATCCAGCGGACCTGACCATCTCCTATGTCCGCCAGGACTGTACCGACAACCATGGTACACTGGACCAATTTGCGGCTGACTTTGCCTGCCATATGACCAATTATTAAACATCCTCCGCAAGTTAGGAATGGCCCGAACGACGTTTAACATCCTCATTGAGGACATGAGCATGGGCCAGCAAAAGAAGGTCGAGTTAGCCCGCTCACTACTCACCCCGGCCCAACTCTATATCTGGGATGAGCCCCTCAACTACCTGGATACCTACAACCGGCGCCAACTAGTCGACCTAATCAAGGAATACCAACCACCCCTGCTCTTTGTGGAGCATGATCGGCACTTCATCACGGAAGTTGCCAGCCGTCAGGTCTCAATTGTTCCGCTGGACCGGTAGAGTGAAAATAAGGCTTTCAGTGTCCGGCTTACCAAACGCTGAAAGCCTTATTTTTTTGCCCAATACCTAGAATTTAAGCTGGTGAAACCAGTCCAAGAATAGTGGGAACCACTTGGCCATGTGTTCATCGGCCCGGTCATAATTGACAATGCTCGTATACTTATTGGCCAGGGCGATCCCATGCCCACCCGTACTAAACTCGTGCAGCTCAAACGGCACATCCGCGTGAGCTAATGCTGCCGCATAGACAGCCAGGTGGTCAGCAAACGGGGTGAGGCCATCTTGGATTGACCCCCACATGAAGGTCGGTGGAGTCTGCGCGGTTACTAGCTGGGCCACGTCCTCGGTCGTCACGCCCATCCGCTGGTCAATCAACGGGCGAATCACCGGGTAACCCAGACCAACAAACTTAGCCTTAGTGGCCGGCTGGTTACTGTACGCGGCAGCAAGCTGGCCACCCGCGGAAAATCCTAAGACACCCAGTTGCTGGGGGTCCAGGTTTAACTCGGTCGCATGCGCAACTAGGTAATCGAATGCCTGGGCTAATGCCCGTTTTGCCGCCTGGTAGTCCTTATGCTCGACTACCGGGTACCGGATCACGAAGGTCTGGAAAGCCTGGGTGGCAAGCGTGATGGCCACCCGCTCAGAGTCGCGCTCCATAATTTGGTTATAGCTCCCGCCGGGAACAATTACGACCCCCGGCAGGGCGACGGCCGACTTGCTATGGTAAATATCAATTGATGAATATGGTTCCGTTAACGGTACGTTTTTTATTTTCATTAGATCTCCTTATCATCTTTCAACTGCCCACCATGAAGGTTAACCTTCTCAAGGGGAATAAGGTGGGTGTGGTAGCGCAGCCGGTAATACAGCCACAGGACCAGCAGCAACGGCACACTCAGGTAGGTTAGCACAATCTGCTGCCACTGACCATGCAGCAGGGCGGTTGGATTTTGGCCAATGATGACTACCGCGCATAAAACGACGGCCAGAATGGGGCCAAATGGGAAAAAGTCGGCCCGGTAGCGCAGGTCCCGGACGTCATAGCCCTGAGCTCGGTATGCCCGCCGGAAGCGGAGGTGGGCGGCCGCCATCCCCATCCAGGTCAGAAAGCCAGCTAACCCGCTCGAGTCAATCAAGAATTCATAAATACTGGGGCCAAAGATCCCAGTTAAAAAGGTTAGGCAAGCAACCAACGTTGAAGCCAGCAGACCATAAATCGGGATCCCCCGCCGGTCGGTAACCCCAAAGATCTTCCAGGCCTGTCCTTCATGGGCCATCGAGTAGATCATCCGGGTGGAGGCGTACATCCCCGAGTTAGCAGCGGAGATCACCGCCGTCAAGATAACTGCGTTCATCGCACTAGCGGCAAAGGCTAATCCGGCCCGGCGAAAGACCAGGGTAAAGGGACTAATCGTAATGTCCTTAACCGATGAGCCCAGGAGGTTCTTGCTAGTGTAAGGCAAGATGCAGGCAATAACAAAGATCGCCAAAATGTAAAAAAGCAGAATCCGCCAAAAAGTTGAATGGATCGCCTTTGGGATACTCTTAGCCGGCGTGGCCGATTCACCCGCGGTAATCCCCACTAGTTCGGTTCCTTGAAAGGAAAAGCCGGCCACCAGGAATACGCTAAGGATCGTCGGTGCGCCACCGACAAACGGGGCTTGCCGGTAGGTTAAGTTGTGAAAGCCCACGGCCTGGCCACCGAGGATGCCAAAGATGACTCCGACCCCAACAATCAGGAAGAGGACCACGGTGAGGACCTTAATGATGGCTAGCCAATACTCGGCTTCCCCAAAGGCACTAACAGCTAACGCGTTAACGGTAATAATGTAGACTAAGACCACCAGACTAAAGATCCAGCTAGGGACGTGAGGAAACCAGAAATTCATCACAATTCCCGCCGTGGTGCTATCAACTGCCACGGTTAAGGCCCAGTTAAACCAATAAATCCACCCCATCGAAAAGCCCAGTGCCGGATCGACAAATCGAGTACAGTAGGTGGCAAATGATCCACTGACCGGCAAAAAGGTGGCCATCTCGCCGAGACTCGTCATTAAAAAATACACCATGATTCCCATAATTGTATAGCCAATGATTGCCCCACCAGGACCTGCCGTGTGGATGGCTGACCCACTAGCCACGAATAACCCGGTCCCAATCGAACCACCAAGGGCAATCATTTCCAGGTGACGCGTCTTTAACAGGCGGCGCACATGATTACCTTGTTCATTCAATATCTCCACTTCCCTTTGATAAGCTAAAGTCATTCTAACGCTTTTTTCCCATCACTGACAAAAATTAATTGAATAAAGCGCTATCAATGGATTTCACCCTTGTTTATCGACCGCCGGTTGATAAAGTAGGTTGAGAGAATTGATTTGGGAGGATATTTTACTCATGCAGATTTTTAAAACACGGTCATTTTGGCTAGCGGCCGTGATGACGTTGATTTGTTCCGTCGCGGGGGTTCTGCTAGCCAAGCTCCCCTACGTGAACCTAATCGGGGCCCTGGTAATTGCCTTGCTGTTAGGGATCGCGATGCAGCTAGCACCAGCCGGGTTACGTAGTGAAGCTAGCACCGGTGTCGGTTTCATTTCCAATAAGTTCCTCCGCCTGGGGATTATCCTACTGGGGTTCCGCCTCGACCTTGCCAAACTCGCTGCCGCCGGGGTCAAGACCATCCTGGTGGCGGCCTGTGCGGTGGCCTTAACCATTGTTTTAACCTATTGGCTTAGCCGGAAGTTTGGGGCTGAAGATGAACTAGCAATCCTATCAGCCTGTGGTTGTGGGATTTGCGGGGCCGCAGCCGTAATGGGAGTCTCACCACAAATTGAAACTACCGATGAAGAACGGAAGCGGGAAAATGAGGTCCTCGCCGTAGCGGTGGTATGTGTAATGGGGACTGTCTTTACCCTACTTGAAATCGGCCTCAAACCCCTTTTACACTTGACCGATCCCCAGTTTGGGATTGTTGCCGGTGGGTCACTCCATGAAATCGCCCATGCGGTTGCTGCCGGTGGTGCCTTTGGTGAAGCCAGCTTGGATAACGCCCTGATCATGAAGCTTTCCCGGGTCCTGCTTCTGGCGCCGGTCGCCCTAATCGTCGGTTACTGGTACCAACACCGCCTGGTTAAGGAAAGTGCCGCGGGTGAAATCCCCACACCAAAGAAGCTGCCAATTCCATGGTTTTTGGGCGGCTTTATCTTGACTAGTGTCCTTGGCACCTTCTTACCCTTTTCAAAGGAGGCCTTAGACGTATTAGTCCAGGCCGCCTACATCTTTTTGGGGATGGCCATGGTCGCCTTGGGACTATCCGTTAACTTTAAAGTCATCTTTAAGCGGGGTGGCGCCGTCTTTGGTGCGGCAGTCATCAGTTCTGCCTGCCTCTTAATCTTCATGATTATTATGAGCAAGTGGTTGTTCTAAGTTTAAAATAATAAACCGTCGCAAGTATTTCGGGCTCCTGGCCAGTCGCTTGCGATGGTTTTTTAATTTTCGCCAGCTAAGTAGTCACCGATGACCCTCATCATTGTCTCACCGTACCGGGCTAACTTTTGCTGGCCAACCCCGTTTACCTCGAGGAAGTCCCGCCGGGTTTGCGGCTTTAGCCGGGCCATGTCATGGAGGGTCCGGTCGGAGAAGACCATGAATGGTGGGACCCCCTGGTCGGCAGCTAGTTTACGGCGCTTTTCGCGTAACCGGTCAAACAAGGCCGCCACGTCAGGCGACTCTTCCACCTGCGTCCGCGACCGATCGGGTGACTTTTCCTGACGACGGGTGACCGTCTGCTCCCCCTCAAGGACGGCCCAGCCCCGCTTTCCTACTTGAATAACCGGGTACTGGGCACCAGCGGTTTTAAGGACCCCAATTGCCACTAGGTAGTCAATTAGGCTTGCTGCTGCCTGCTTAGTTAACTTTTGTAAGGCCCCAAAGTTTGCCAGTGATGGCGCCCCAATCTCTTGCATTCGCTGATTATGGGACCCCGTTGCTGCCTGGGCCACAGCCCCCTTACCAAAGCGGCCGTGCAGTTCCTGGACCAATTTCAAAACCGCCTGGCTCTCCGCGGTGACGTCTTGGACGGTCCGCTCGTCAGTGCAGTTGCTGCAGTGGCCACAGGGCGGACAATCCTGGCCAAAGTAGCGGACAATGTATTGCTGCAAGCACTCAGGCGTACTAGCGTAGTTAGCAACGGCTTGGAGTTTTTGGTATTGGCGGTCGCGGTAGTCATCGTCAGCCGTCGATTGGTCAATGAACCACCGGTACTGGCGAAGGTCATTCGGGTGGTAAATCAACACCGCCTCGCTAGGGAGGCCATCACGCCCTGCCCGGCCGGCTTCTTGGTAATACGATTCAATATTTTGGGCACTGGTCGCGTGGAGGACAAACCGCACATTGCTCTTATCAATCCCCATCCCAAAGGCACTCGTTGCCACAATCGTGTTGACCCGGTCAAACTGAAAGTCATCTTGGACCCGGGCCCGGTCGGCGGGATCCATGCCGGCATGGTAGGCAGCCACTGGAAAATGGTGCTCTAATAGGTAGGCCGTTAGCTCATCGACCCCCTTGCGCGTGTTGACGTAGATAATCCCGGCCTCATCCCGGTGGGCCGTTAGGTACTCACGGATGTAGCGCCGGGTACTGTTTTCCGGATGTACCACCCGAAAGGTAATGTTGGGACGGGTAAAACTCGTGATCACAAAGTTAGCCGGATCAATCCCCAGCTGGTGACCAATATCTTCACGAACTGCGGGCGTCGCCGTTGCCGTCAAGGCTAGCGTGTTCGGCTGAGAGTGCAGGCCCGCAATGGCAGACCGTAGTTGTCGGTAAGCAGGCCGAAAGTCGTGTCCCCACTGAGAAATACAGTGGGCTTCATCAATGGCTACCAAGTCAACCGGTAAAAAGTTTAATTGGTAACGAAAATACTCCATGTTTAACCGTTCCGGCGTCACGTAAATCAGCTTAACCTTGCCCTCATACGCTTGCCGTAGAATTGGGTTAACCGCTTCTTGGGGAATCGTGCTGTTGATTGCGGCGGCCGCAATCCCGTTTTGCTTGAGTGCATCCACCTGGTCCTTCATCAGGGAGATCAACGGTGACACCACAATTGTTACCCCTGAATTAACCAGGGCGGGGATTTGGTAGCAAAGCGACTTCCCACCGCCCGTCGGCATGACGGCCAGAACATTTTTACCAGCCATTACCCGGGAAATAACCGCTTCTTGTCCATTCCGAAACTTGGTAAAGCCAAAATTGTCCTTTAAGACCTGCTCTGGAGTCATCTACCCCACCTCCTCATAGTAAATAAACGGCAACCCTGACTAGTTGCACTAACCACGTTTGGCGACTAGCACCTTAGTCGTGATCCAGGGGCCACCCCACCAGCCGTTAAAACCAGTCTTGACTACGTGGAGATCATCAATTCCCATGTTGGTCAGCACCTGCTGGTATTCAGCCATAAACTTCGTATCAATAATTACTAGCGTCCCATTTGCCTTGAGCACCCGAGCTGCTTCCTGGAGTGCTCGTCCCCGCTGGATCGCTGGTGTGATATTATGCAGTGCTGCATCAACCACCACCAGATCAAACAACTGGTTGGCAAAGGGGAGGTTCATCATTGAACTATCCACCAGTTTTACCCGGTCGCTAAGCTGGGCTGCGGCCACCTGCTGTTTAACAACGGGCAGTGACTGCTGCCAACGGGCAACCCCGGTAACCTTCCCCGGTACTTGCAGGCGTTGACCAACCAGCTTAAGGTCTTCCACCCGGCCGGCGGTAAACGCCAGGGCCTGGTCCGCCGCAGCTAAGTTCAATCGGTCCAATGTCTTTTCAAGGATCTGTTGGTGACCCCGGGAAATGGTGTGGGCAAAGATTGCCATCCAGATGATGATCAAAGCCACCCAGATTAGATTCCAATACTCATGGGTCGAAAAGGCCGCAAATAGCCCACTAATCACGGCCACTACCGCAATGATTAAAATCGTTACAACGTTTAATGCACGGTTTCGCACTTTAATTTCTCCTCATCTACTTATGTTCTTGAACAATGCTGTTCAGGCGCTTGATGTCGTTAATATTACCAACCACGGTGATTTTATCATGGGGCCGGATTACATCATCGGCCTGGGGCATCTGGTTGATTTCCTCGTCCTCGCTAACGATGATGATGACGTTCACCCGGAACTTATTACGAAAGTCCAACTCGTCCAGGGTCTTACCATAAAATTTCGGGTTATTGATATCAATCTCCGCCAGGGTGGTCTCCCGGCTGAGCGTCACGTAGTCCACCATGCTAGGGTTCAACTGACGAAAGACCAGTCGCTTAGCAATATCGTGTTCGGGGCGGACAACCAGGTCAGCCCCCACCCGCTCCAATACCCGGGCATGGTTAACGTTTTCGGCCCGACAGATGATGTCGCTGACCCCCAGGTCCTTTGCTATCAGGGTCGCCATGATGCTGGCCTCAACGTTTTTCCCGATTGAAATATAAACGTGGTCAAAGTGGCCAATATCAAGTTCGCGCAACGCGTCTTCATCTTGGGCGTCCGCAATAATGGCCCGCATTACCGTCCCCGCTAATTCGTTGACCACCTCGGGGTTCGTATCGATTGCCAGTACTTCTTGGCCAGCCGCCACTAGCG
This sequence comes from Candidatus Limosilactobacillus intestinipullorum, assembly GCA_019117185.1. Taxonomy (GTDB): domain Bacteria; phylum Bacillota; class Bacilli; order Lactobacillales; family Lactobacillaceae; genus Limosilactobacillus; species Limosilactobacillus intestinipullorum. The sequence goes on from DXAF01000048.1 coordinate 59,429, forward strand.
ATTCGCAAATTGCGGCCCCAAACTGACCAATCCCAATAACTGCATAACTTTCTTTTTTAGCCAATTAAAACACTCTCCTCTGGGTAACGGTAACTCTTTAACTTCGGCTGGGCATTAAAAATTGAGAACATCACCGTGTAAATGCCCACCCGGCCAATGAACATCAGGGCCATGATAATTAGTTGACCAAAGAGGTTCAGGTTTTGGGTAATCCCAAGCGAAATCCCCGTGGTTCCAAAGGCTGCTAGCACTTCAAAGGTGATGTATGCCAGTGAATCATGCTTCGGCAGGGTCTGGGTTTCAACCAGTAGTAAGACCGCCAGTAAGATGATGACCAAGGCCACAAAAAAGAGGGTCAAAGCCCGGTTGATATTTTCTTGGGTAAAGCGACGGTGGGCAAAGTTAGTATCCCGTTGTCCCCGCAAGGTCGCAATACTCTGGGTTGCTAGCAGCCCCACGGTGGTCGTCTTGACACCCCCAGCCGTGGATCCGGGCGTCCCACCAATAAACATCAAAATAATCGTCAGGCTAATACCAGCGGCACTGAGCTTATTATAAGGGAAGGTAATCAAGCCCGCGGTCCGGGGAGTGATTGCCATGAAGACCGTATTGAGCAACCGTTGTGACCAGTTAAGCTGGTCACTTAACTGCGCAAGGTTGTGCTCGGTGATGAAGTAAACCACAAACGAAATTAGAAATATCACCGCCCCGGTCCGTAAGGCCAGCTGGGTATGTAACGATAAGTGGTGGTAGTGGTGAAAGTTCAGTAGGTCTTTCCAGACCAAAAAGCCTAGTGACCCCGCCACAATCAAAACGGCCAACACGCAAATCATGTAAGGGTCGTTGACGTAGTTCTCCATGCTGTTGCCAAAGAGGTCAAAACCAGCATTACAAAAGGCCGAAACCGAGTGGAAGATGCTAAACCATATTCCCTTCCCCAGGCCGTACCGGGGATAAAAATCGACAAACAAAAAAATACTGCCAACTACTTGAATCAGCAGTGATAGTTTAACAATCAGGTAAACCACAGTCAGTTGTGACAGGTGGTCGAGGTTTAACGCTTCCTGCGTCAGCAACCAGGTCGACATCCGGACGCGGCGCCGGATCATTAACGACATCATGACGGCAAAGGTCATGAAGCCCAGGCCACCGACCTCCATTAAAATGGCGATCACTAGCTGGCCAAAAAAGGTCCAATGGGTGGCCGTACTTACCAGGGTCAAGCCGGTCACACAAGTTGCACTCGTCGATGTAAAAAAGGCGGTCATGAAACTCGTGTGCGCCCCGGCAACCGTGGAAAATGGTAACAACAACAGGGTTGTCCCAATTGCAATCACCATTAAAAAGCCAAAGGTTAGGATCTTTGGAAACGAGTATTTGCGGTTATTAATTTCAATCAAATTGTGCCCCTCCCCACTATCTCACCTGTTAATTATAGCCATTTTGTCGTTAGGTGAACACTAGCTCTTTAAAAAAATAAAGAGGCAACGTTTAATTAAACGGCCTCTTTATTTTTATTAATTGCCACACTGGTAATACGACTTATATATGATGTTTGGATGTTAATTGGATGAAAGGAATAATTCGTCACTACGGTTGGCAATTTTGTTTGATGGATAAAAGCAAATATCACATTCGCTGATCATATTATAGCAGGTTTGATTGTGAAGTAAAGCACTAATTTATAATTGTTAACGTTTGTCATTTTATGATCACTCATTAATCCTTGGTATACCAATAATTTTTAATAATAGTAATTTGTGATTTTACTTACATAAGTTGGCTACCACCACCGCGGCGCTTGGACGTCAACCTGGCAAGCTGGCTGCTCGGGCCGCACTAGGTAGGCGTGCCCGGTCGTCAAGGCCGCCACTTCAGCAAAAAACGTTAACCCCGTCGGTAGACAGGCCAACTCGGTTGGTGCTAACAGGCGGTGGATAATCATGGTCCCAAATTGAGACCGTAACCGTTCCGGCAGGTCAAGGGGCGACTGAGTGGTTAACGCAAGCTGGAGGTTAACTTTGCGTCCCTCCCGTAAGACTTGAAAGATCCCATTATGGGTCAATTGCTGGTTATCCCCTGGTAAGTAACGGTGGGCCTCATCTAAAACAATTTTAACCGGGAGCCGGCTAGCCGGGTTAGCAAGGCGGTCATTTAAAATTAGCTTTAACAGGTAAGAAATGATCGCTCCCTGCTGCTGTTCAAACCCCTTGAGAAGGGAGAGGTCAATGACTAACGTCCGGTGTTGGGCCCGCTGGTTTAAAAACATCGTTAAGACAAAGCCCAGCTCGGTCTTCGCCCGGCCAGGGTGGTCAACCGTATCAAATAATTGGCGAAAGGCCCCACTGGTGAGGCGTTCCCGAAAGGCGGTAATCAGCCCCCAATGATTCCGAATCCAGCCATAATCATACTCTTGACCCAGCAGGGAGTAGTCCGCTGGTGAACTGGCCAGGGGCACAACAGCCTCCTCGACCAGTTGCTGGGGAAGCAAAGACACGGCGTAATCACTGGCCCAGCTACTCAGCTGGTTTAACAATTCCTGGTAGTCGTCAACCGACCGGTTAATCTTGGTAAGGGTCCCCGGCTGGTGACGAAGGTTACGTTGCACCCGCAACGAGTTGATTGCCTGGTCTGGTCGCTGACTAAGCGTTGCCGAAAAATGGACCCCTAAAACCTCTTGAAGTTGGCTGGCGGTTAGCCGTCCTGCTTCTAGGTAGGCATTATCGCCGAGGCGATAGGTCACGGCGTTGGGGAGTTGACCATATTCACCAGTGGGGTCCAAAACGATTGCGCTTGTTGGAGCTGGTCTAGGATCGCCAGTGCCGTCCACTCCCCGTCTGGCCCACAATTAGGAGGTGCTGGTTAAAAAAAGGGGTCGTAATGGGTGCACCAGGCAGCGAATTTTTTAGTGCCGTTCGCATTTTATTCACAACCTTTCCAATTTATCTGCATTATATCATTAATTTTTCGCTAAACCGCCAGGCCGCCGATTGGCATCAGGCGGCGTTATCTGCTAGAATACCCCTATTAAGGAGTGAGATTTTTTGGATTTAGACATACAGCCCGTGAGGTTGAGTTTAAGTAATTATCGCGAAGTTAAGCAGCTATACCAGCGCGCTTTTCCAAAGTATGAACGGGAGCCGTGGAGCTGGATGATGCTCAAGAGTAAGTTTAAGCAAGCCGACTTCATGGCCTTCTATGATGAGGGGCGCTTTGTTGGTTTTGCTTACGTTATCCACAGTCATGGTTTTCACTACATCCTATTTCTAGCCGTCAACGACCAACTGCGGTCCCGCGGTTACGGGAGTCGGATCATTACCCAGTTGCGGACCTTGTACCCAAGCGACTCATTGGTCCTCGACGTTGAACAGCCCGACCCCCACGCCCGAAACAACCAGCAACGATTACGGCGGCTCGCTTTCTACAAGCGAAACGGCTTTTACTGGACACCTAAGAAGCTAGAAGAGGACCGGGTTACCTACCGGGTGCTCGCAACCAATAAGAAAATTAACCAGCAAAAAGTGGACCGGGTATTTGAGTGGTTCTCATGGCCACTCGGCTGGTTCATCCAATAACATTTTCATAACTACTAAAAGGAGTGCGACAGGACTAGCTTGCTAGTTCTACCTCACTCCTTTTTCTTTTCTGGTAATCTGCTTATCCTTCTTAAGTTAGCACCCCCTGGTTAATATTCATTTGCCTACCGCTTTATGAATATTTATTGCTAATTTTCTTTTAAACTTGAATATTTATTCTTTCTAGTGTATATTACATAGTCAATTAGTCGAAATGTTACGTAAAGGAGAATTGACTATGAAGCAATTTAAACACTTTTTCTTAATGCTCATTATCCTCGCTTCAGTCATCGCCGCACCGCTGACTGCACTTGCGGCGAGCAGTGGCCCTAATTCAACTAGCCAGGGGACTTCCGCTCCCCCCGCTAATGACGACGCCCTTCAAAAGGTTAAGCAGCGGGGCGTATTAGTCGTGGGGACCAGTGCTGGTTATCCACCCTACGAGTTCACCACTAAGAAGAATGGCAAAACAGAATACATTGGTTTTGAAATGTCTTTAGCCAAGCAATTTGCCAAGGATCTCGGCGTTAAACTTGAAATTAAAAACATGGACTTTGATTCCCTGCTAGTGGCACTTGAGGCCCATAAAATCGACGCAGCAATTGCCGGCATTAACATCACTCCCGAGCGTAAGAAGAGTGTTGATTTCTCCAAGCCTTACTATAAGGGAACCAAGTACTTCTTAATTAACAAAAAGGACCAGGCTAAGTATAAAACCTACACCGATTTTAAGGGTAAGACGGTCGGCACCGAAAATGGGGCAATGGAATATACCTTGATTAAAAAGAACATCCCTAACGTCAAAGAAAAGGGGCTTGCCAAGTGGTCATCCTTAGTCATTGCCCTCCAGTCCCACAAGCTCGACGGTGTCTTGATGGACTCGGCGACGGCCCAGGCATTCGCCACCGCTAACCCGGACCTATACGCCTTTAACTCCCACATCAAGATTTACACGGCCGGGGTCGCGATGGCCTTCCCTAAGGGGGCAACCAGCCTTGAAAACGCCGCTAACCAGACGATCGATCAGGTTACTAAAAAGGACCTCATCCAAAAGAAGTGGCTCCCGCAAGCAGCGCGGCAGATGAAATCGACTACTAAGCACAACACGGTCGCCAACTACTGGACCTTCTTTGTTAAGGGGGTTGAGTACACCCTTTTAATCACTATTATTTCCGTCATCTGTGGTCTTATCCTCGGGACTCTGTTTGCCTTGATGCGGCTGTCAAATAGTAAAATCCTGCACGGCATCGCAGTGGCCTACATTGAATTTATCCGGGGAACCCCCATGCTGGTCCAAATCATGTTCGTCTACTTCGGGATCGGCGCGCTGATCCAGTCGCTCCCCGCCCTACTCGCTGGAATTATTGCCGTCTCAATTAACTCAGGGGCCTACGTGGCAGAAGTCATCCGGTCGGGGATCCAGTCGCTGCCAATTGGGCAAACGGAAGCTGCCCGGAGCCTGGGGATGACCAAGCACCAGACTTTCCACTACGTCATCATCCCCCAGGCCTTGAAAAACATCTGGCCAGCACTGGGCAATGAATTTATCACCCTGCTGAAGGATAGTTCGCTGGTTTCAACCATCGGGGTAACCGAACTGATGTATGAAACCCAGTTGGTCCAGGCCGACACTTACAAGGGGGTCTTACCATTGTTTATCACAATGATGATTTACTTCGTCTTAACCTTCACGCTAACCCGTCTTCTTAACCACCTTGAAAAGGCAATGAATCAGCCTTAAACCCGAAAAACCGCTCATACGCTCTTCTCAAACGCACGGGCGGCTGCTAGTTAATTCTTTCAAATGGCCCTGTTTCCTATAAGTTATCTAAGTAGCCAATAAAGCTAGGCATTCCAGCAAGTTCTTTACTGGTAATTTCCTTTGTAATCGTATGATTCGCCGAAAAGACGTAAATTCGATTAACCAGCGAACGAATTTGATTAAAATGGTGACTCGAGATAATGATCGTTTTACCAGCTTCATGCAGTTGGTGAATCACTCGAGAAATTAGCGTCCGGTACTTTGGTGACAAGCCATTAAAGGGCTCATCTAGAATAATTACCTGGGGATTCATCGTTAAAACACTGGCGATTGCCACCAGCTTTTGCTCACCACCGGATAAGTGATATGGCACCCGGTTACGGAGCCGCTCAATCCGAAGTAAACGCAAACAATCGGTTACCCGTTGCTGCACTGCTTGGTCAGTTAGGCCAAGGTGCTGGGGGCCGAATGCCACTTCATCCGCCACGCTAGTATTAAATAATTGAATATGGCAGATTGCAAGAAATAAATTGAACGATTTATTGACGTAGATTAAGTAAAAAGATCTCAATAGGTGAATACCAGTTGAGACACTTAAGTGGCCGAGAATTTAAATACCAGTTAATTTGTGTTAGTTCGCTGTTACTCAACTCTTCAATTGGCTTTCCCTTGGGTATAAAGCGTCGTAGGACCCGATTACG